>NZ_JAEQCB010000195.1:0-19407 GCF_020738785.1 Microcoleus sp. PH2017_05_CCC_O_A
TCTTGAATTTGGGATATCCAGCTTTTTTTGAGAAAAATAAGGAGAAGGAATCACCAAGATTGTCGAAAGCATATTGAGTTATCTTCTGGCAAATTCCCGCCTCTTTAATCCATGTGAACTCAGGCTTTACATGATTGTTAAAGAATTTCTTGAGCAGGTATTTATTGGGCTTCAATCCATCTTGATAAAGGTAACTCCAAGTAGCCAATCCCCAGTTATAAGTAAACCTTGCTATTCCAGCGTGTTTGCTCATGACAGTTGTCTGACTCTTGTTTAATTTTAACTTTGTTTTGATGGATAAAAGCATTGTTCGACCTCAACACGCTAATTTCACCGATCGCCCGACAGGGTAGGTTTGGCTGGTAACTTCCCCGAAACATCCCAGCGCAAGCGAGTATCTTTACTGACAATCCAAGGTTTTTTGGGAATCGCCCAGGGTTTGAACAGGTACATCGTAGATTTGTCTACAAGTGTACTACCTTGTCTATTTAATCGCTAGCTAGGTACTAGCTCTGCTAGCCTCGATATATTCTGAATTCACCGCTATGATACTCTGAATGGACTCCGGCTCAAGTTAAATTTATGAAAGCAACCGTTGAGCAACTGGCCCAAATTGGGATATTTGCCAGCTTAAACCGAACTGATTTAGAGCAACTGCAAGAACATACAGCAATTCGGAGTTACCGACAGGGAGAAGTTGTGATGTATGAGGGCGATCGCATCCCCGAAAAATTATACACGCTTTTGAGCGGTTCGCTGCGGGTAGCAAAAACAGCGGCGGCGGGCAAAGAAACAATTTTGCGTACTTTATTTCAGGGAGATATTTTTGCCGCACCTGCTTTGCTGGGTAACGGAGTTGCGTCGGCAACGGTGACGGCAGAAACTGACGTGCAAGTTCTTACCACAGAACGGGAATTTTTGCTAGCAGCAATTCGGCAAAATCCTGAGATTGCTTTGCGAATATTGGCGGTTTTTAACCAGCGGTTGCAGCAACTGCACGAGACTGTACACGGTTTGGTGTCGGAAAGGGCGATCGTGCGGCTGGCGAGATTCATTCATTACTTTGGCATCGAGCAAGGTACGAAGATTGTGGATAATAGTGTATGTTTAGAAAAACGTTTTCCCTACTATCAAATTGCTCGCAGTATTGGCATCACCTACGAAGAATGCGTGCGGTTGTTTAAGAAACTCAAGCCATTTGTATCTTACAGTCGAGGCGGAAAAATTACTGTGTTGGATTGGAAACAACTGGAGGCGATCGCCTCTGGAGAAGACATAGATTAATGAAGGGAAGAAGTACATTGATTCGGTAGGTTTATCGCTAAGTTTTGATCCCCCTAAATCCCCCTTAAGAAGGGGGACTTTGAAGAAAACTTCGGTTCCCCGAATCGTTGTGGCGACTTTGATGCTCTTGTCCCCCCCTTCTTAAGGGGGGCTAGGCAGGGCGGTTTTATTGTCGTCAGAAAAATTAGGTACGTAGTTGCGCTTCAGCGCTCTTTATAATATTAGGAAAGACGCTAAGAGCGCAACTACGTACCTTGGCCCAAGCGCGAGCCAACCTTTGAGCGATACTGTTGGTATTTTTATATTTCCTATCCTCACAATAAAACCACCCTACTTCTTAAGGGGGGCTAGGGGGATCGAGAGGTTGATTTTCAAATAAAATACTAATGCTAGTTTCTTGAAATTAATCAGAATTGACAGTATTATTTTACTCCGAAAATGTCAAAATAAACGCCAAGTTTTCTTCAGCTTTCAAGGCGTGGGGAGCACGGGCGGGCATAAAAACAAACACCCCCGGTTCCAAGACAATATCCTTACCTTCCAAAGTCAAAATTCCCTTTCCTTCGACTACATTAACTGTGGCATTGCGCGGCGAAGAGTGTTCGGAAACCTCGCTACCAGCAGCCAGACAAAGTAGGGTATACTGGCAATTATTGTCCTTTACTAAAATTTTGCTCAGCACTCCGGCGGCGGGATATTCAATTGCTTCTCGGAGTTGGATTGCGGAAGATTCTAACGGTAAAAGAGTAGCAGTCATGATTTTTGAATCCCTTAATATTGTTTTGTTGCACAAAGGATGATGTAGTCTAAATCGCGATCGTACTTTTGGAAAACTTGACGCATTGCTAAAATACGATCGCGAATTTGCGATTTACTTAAAATATTCCACAAAATCCGCACAGTACCCACAAAACCTTCGTCTTCAACCATTCGTGGCAAGTTGAGGAGTCCCATCGCCCCAGTTTGACACTTTTCTACTTGCAAACCCGCGTTTTGGCAAACAGCAATCGGGCCAGACTCAGACAAAGGCGTTGAATTAGCCCGAATCACTTCCGACAAAGCTTTGTGAATTTCTGATTCTCGGTTTCTAGCTAAAAGTTCGTGAGAAAGAAACTTGCCGCCCGGTTTTAGCCGATCGCAAATTCCCGATATAATTTTAGCTTTCCCCCACCCTGACTGCATCGTCAGGATAGCTTCAGCCAACACCCAATCAAACTCTTGGGAAATCCGATCCAAGTGAAAAATATCTGCTTCGACAATTTGGACTCGATCGCCCAAACCCGCTGCTGCAACATTAGCACGAGCGCGCGCCACACTGTCGGGATTCTTCTCAACTCCCACTACTTTAACGCCAAAACGTTCCGCAAGGGCGATCGAGCTATATCCAAAACTCGCAGCCAACTCTAAAACAGTTTCGCCCGCTTGAAAATCCGCCCATTCAAACAACATTTCCGTAGCAACTTTTCCCCCCGGCCTCAGCATTTTCTTGCCAGCCGCCGCCAGCACTTCATGCCCCGGTGCAGTCTTAAAATTGAGAGCAATATTGGTCATAAAATTGACCTCCTATTTAACCTTACTCTCAGTTTGCCAAATTGTTCCAAAGCTTTCTATGATCTAGCTCATATTCAAATTATCTCTAAGATAAGACGGCGGTTGAAACCGCTAGACGGCGGTTGAAACCGCGTCTACACAAACGAAGTCCGCGCAACGCGAGACTGAAGAGAATAACGTAATTTTAATTGCAATATCTTCAACCCGCGGAGGCGGGTTTTGTCTGTCTAGCTGTCTAGACGCGGTTTCAACCGCCAGTCTTCTTTCTAGCCCACGTAATTTTAATTGCAATATCTTCAACCCGCGGAGGCGGGTTTTGCCTGTGTAGACGCGGTTTCAACCGCCAGTCTTCTTTCTACCGAATTTGCTCGCAGTGCGCGGAACATTCCAAAGCGGCAAAGCCCCGCACCAAAGGCTAAACGCATTAGTAAAAGAGTCGGTACTTCTCGCAGAGACTTGATGAAACCCGATACACCAAAACGCACTAATCCGGCCGGTCTAGCTATACCTTGCCAGATAGAATCTATCCAGGAAGGAAGGGTTTCTTGCGTCCAATCTGCGGTGGTTACAGCGCCCTCCACAAACCCCGTTGCTTCTAAAAGTTCTGAAAAGCCCTCGATGCTTGAAAAAGCCGGATGTGACCATTGATCCAGCAGTTGCTGCATTACTGGTTTCTCCCAGAAATTGAGCGGGATTTTGCGATCGTCCCTTTGATTCCAGTCAGCCACAACCAGCACGCCACCGGGCTTGACGACTCTCATCAACTCTTTCGCAAACACGGCTTTATCTGGCATATGCGGCCCAGCTTCGATCGACCAAACCACATCAAAACTCGCATCTGGAAACGACAGCGCCATAGCATCATCCACCCGAAACTGCAAATCGAGATCTGGGGAAGTTAATTCTTGAGCGCGTTTAACTTGCTGCGGGCTGATCGTAATTCCCGTGACAGCAAACTTATAATCCTGCGCCAGAATGCGGCTGCTACCGCCAATTCCACAGCCAACATCTAAGACTGTAGTGCCGGCAGGTAATTTATCCAAGCCTCCCCAGCGCACCATTTCATGCACAAAATCCGATTTAGCTGCGAGGAAATCTTTGCGTTGTGGCGGCGCACCGTAATGGCCCAAGTGGATGTGCTCGCCCCAATAAAATTCGAGAATCCCGTCTTCCGTCCATTCGTCGTAGGAATTGGCCACGGAGTCCGATGATTGATAAGGGCGAGCCGTGATTAAATAGATCAGAAGGGCGATCGCCAGCAGTACAAACAAAACTCCAAGTACAACAACAAATAAATTCATTTTTTTACCTTCTTTCCAGAGCAGAATGTATAGCAGTTGACAGTTGACAGTTGACAGTTGACAGCTTCCCCGAAAAGCCGATCGTTGGGTTGCATAGTACGGGAATCAAATTATTTCTACTTGTTGTCTAAATGATGCGATCGATTGCAGACTATCTGAAGCAGCATCCCAAAGAATGAACTTAAAACAATCAGGAATCTCGCGAATTGTCAGGATTCTTGAATTACCAAGCAGGTGCAAATTAGCATTGTGACACGCCCGAAGATTGTAATTAGGAATTCGCTCAGACAGATGATGAATATTGTGGTAAGCAATATCAGCCGAAAACCAATTGAGAATAGTTGGTAATTTTAGATAACTGCTACCTTCGATCGCACCAAGCAGATAGTCCCAGCCCTCTGTCTTGTGAGCGTAGGAACCCTCAAAGTTATGCTGCACAAAGAAGATGCAGATAAATATCGCCGCCGAACAAGTCATCACAATTGAGTAAACACTCCAGAAAAACCCAAACCCAAGTAAGTTACCCAGATAAAGCCAGCTACCCACCACACAAATATTGTTGAAGAGTAAATCCCAAAACTCAGCCGTCGTATACCAGTGTTTGGATTTGTAGGAAGCAATTATTCTAGATAAACCCATACCTAAATCTTGATTGAGACAATCAAAAGTATGTCTGACAAAACCAGCAATTCCCAATATTAGCGCGAGTCTTGGTTTGATAATCAGGTAGAAAAAGCCACCAGGAAACAGCATCAGCGGGTGTCTGAGCAACTGATATATCTTTTGGTTAAATGGACTGAGTGCCGCAAACTTTTCGGTGGAAATCAACGCCGAAGGGCCTCGGTACATATCCCAATTACCATTATTTTTGTGATGGTAAGCGTGTCCCCTAGACCAGGGGTACTGAGGAATTGCATTGATGATACCTAGCAGAAAACCCACTGTGCGATTGACTTTTTTGGAACTAAACAGAGAATAGTGTCCGCAATCGTGCATCAAGGAGAAACAACGTCCTGAAAAGAGTGTCATCAACACGATGATCGGTGGCAGCAGCCATACAGAAATGGCAGCAGCTTTAAATGCTAAAAACCATAAAAATGTATAGGGGATGACTGTATTGAGTAGTTGGTATGTAGCTTTGAAATTGTTGCTCTTCATGTAAGGAGATAGCACAAAATCCGACTTTTTGATCGCGCTTTTCATTCAGTATGTCTGTAGTGTGGATAAGTGCTTAGCTGAGAATATAGTTTAGATTGCAGGTGATTGACAGAAAATCAAATAATACCATACTACTATACGGTTGGCTAATCGGTGAGGGCGCAAGCAAAATGTTATCGATCGCCGTTGAGCACCAAATTTGATACAGACTGCTTGACACTAGGCTCGTATTTTGTAGCAGAAAGTTGTGCCACCATCTGCGCGCGGGATGAAACCTCAAGCTTGCGGAACATTCGCTTCAGAGCTTGCTTCACAGAATTTTCAGTAATCCAAAGTTCAGTCCCAATTTCGGCGTTAGTTCGTCCCAAAGCCACCAACTCGGCAATTTCCAATTCACGAGGCGTTAAGCGATTGGTTTTGAAAGGCTGGTATGGCGATCGCATTGTTGCACTCCAGACAGATAAGTGCAAACAAATTCCACTCAAATCAGCTAAATTTTGTGCATCAAAAGCAGACATTGACTGTTCGCGAGTGCAACCGAATACACCGACTAATTGACCGCAACTTACAATCGGGCCCGCCATCACGTGCCAATGATCGGGGCGAGGACAAATCATCGTCCAAACTTTGGGTGATGCTACCAGTGCTTCGTGGACTGGAGCATGGCGCTCAACTAGATAACGCGCAATAGGATTATATTCGATTGATAGTGCAATTTCCAGGGTTTTATGAAATTTTTTATCTAACAAAGGCAGTTGGTCAAAGAAAAAGACTCCCGATCGCTTAGCGGCAAAATACTCGCCGATTTGCGGCACGACTTGCGATCGCAGATCTTGTTCATTCTTGACTTGATTGATTGCTTCAAATAAATGCTGTAAGGAATTTGTCATCGTCGTGATAGCGAAAAGTGTACCCGATCGGGGTCTATGACTGCTGAATTACTCAGCTTATATTATCAAAAGTATCAAAAATAACGTGACATGACCATCAATTCGGAAATTGAGCGCGATCGCACTCCCATGCGTTGGATGCCGATCGGCTTTTATGCGACTTCAGTCGTCTTTAACCTCTGCTTGATTGCTCAATTGTTAACGGTTGGATTCGCTTACTTTGTCAATCCTGCATGGTGGGATATTCATGTTTGGCTAGTCCGAGGATATAGCGGGCTGTCATTATTATTACTGGGATGGTCGCTGCTGACTCGATTCTCACCTCAAATACAACGTCTCACCGCAAGTCTACCCGTACTGCTGGGACTACAATTTTTGACCATTCATCTCAACACTCCTTTTCACCTAGAGGTACTCCATCCTCTGATTGGATTTACCTTAGTCTTTGTTTCTTCAATTCTTGTACATAGCGTAGGGCGCATTTTATCGCCCGCCCATCTTCAGAACAATTGAGTTTTATAGGTAAAAACGATGCAAAATGCAATTTTTAGTCCCTTCTTTGCAATGGTGTTTGTGACACTGGTAGTCTGGGTTTATCTCTACATCCGCCGTATCACTTTCCTCAACAATACAAAGCTCGCCCCGAAGGAGCTGGCTGTACCTGGTATGCTGGCACAAATCTCGCCACCAGAGGTATCAAATCCGTCCGATAACTTCAAGAATTTGTTCGAGATTCCCGTCCTGTTTTATGCGCTGGTGCTATACCTTTTCATCACGAACCAGGTAGATGCAGTTTATGTGAATGCGGCTTGGATCTTCGTTGGCTTTCGCGCTTTGCACAGCATCGTTCATTGTACATTCAATCTAATCCTGCTGCGCTTCTACCTCTACCTATTCTCAACCCTGATGGTGTGGTTCATCGCCATCCGTGCAGCATTTAGCCACTTTGCTAAATAGATAACTCGATCGCACTCTCAAACATTCGGCGACTCCCAAATCTTGCGATCCGCCGGGAAGTTGATGCGGGCGATCGACTTTTCGGCGCGTATCACCCCCGCTTACGCCTTTGACAAACCGCCCCCGAAACCCAAATGTGACACAACATCCACCACCGCAGAGGATTTTGGCTCGACTCGTGGAAACGGGAATTTGAGGAGCGATCGTGATTGGCGATCGTTCGTTTTTTGCGATCGCAGCTCCGACTTGCTACAATCTAGTCGCACGCGCAACTAGAATAAATCATGAGCGAACTGTTAGACGAGACGCTTTCTATTGAAATCGCCACTCGCATTAAAAGCAACCGTAAAAACTGCTTTGATAACGCTTCCAAAGCAGCATTAACCACCGAAGGCGCAATCTACGTTCAAGGCTTTTTAGCTGCACCCGGAGCGCCTTACAAACCCATCGAGTATAGCTGGATTGAACTCAACGAGCGCATTGTTGACCCAACTTTTCCGCATCTTGGCTTCAATGCTCAAGACATTCATTACTTCCCCGCCCAGCGATTGAGCGTCAAGAAACTCAAAGCAATTCTAGACGAATCAAAAGAAGATTATCCAGAAGACGATCCCCTGCCGGTTTACGGAAATCAACCCTATGAATATTACGGCGATGTGATGTTAGGCGGTAAAGATTACCAAAATGCTTACGATTTGGCTGCGCTTAAATGCAGGGAATTGAACCTACCCAAAAAAACGGAATCTAACTAATTTGGACTTACGCCAAAATTAAGTTCGTAGTAAGGGCTTTAGTCCTGCTTCATTTATCTTTATAAAGAGAGGACTAAAGTCCGAACGATTAAACCGAATGTCAGGAAAATGCAAACCTCGCATAATTAAAAGCAGCCAACAACGGATCTAACTTTCGATTTAACATCAAATCAGCCAACAACTTAGCAGTCACCGGAGCCAACAAAATGCCATTGCGATAATGCCCAGTTGCCAATGTCAAATTATCCCAAGCAGAAGCACCCAAAATCGGCAACTCATCCGTCGTAGCAGGCCGAAATCCCCACCAAAACTCTAGAATCGGATAATTCTGCAATTCGGGATATAACTTAATCGCTCCTGCTAGCAAACTTTGAATTCCCGCTGGAGTATTTCCAGGGGTAAAATCCACATTCTCGCTAGTTGCACCAATAATAATTCTGCCATCTTGACGCGGCACAATATAAATGCCAGTCCCGAATAAAACTGTTTGCAATGGCTGCATAACTGCACAATCTTTTGGTACGCACACTGACAGCATTTGCCCCTTTCTGGGAAAAACCGGAACATTCAATAACTTCTCACACCAAGGCCCTGCCGCCAAAACATAACGGTCTGCTTGCAATTTTCTTGCCGTTGTTTCTACGCCAAAAACTCGGTTTCCATGCCGAATAATTTCCTTTGCAGTATCTTGAATAATCTCAATTTGCAATTCTTTGGTTGCGCTCTGTAGCGTCCGAAATAAAGCGCGGTTGTCCACTTGAGCGTCGTCAGGATACCACCAACCACCGATTACTTCTTCACCCAATCCAAACTGGTGCTGGCGAACAGTATCTCTGTCTAACCAATGAGAGTTAAGGTTTGACAATAGCGGCTGTTGTTGAGGATCGTTTTGACAAACTGGTGCGAGAATTCCCGATCGCCAATACCCCGTTTTCAACCCC
The DNA here is from genome assembly GCF_020738785.1 of Microcoleus sp. PH2017_05_CCC_O_A. Taxonomy (NCBI): domain Bacteria; kingdom Bacillati; phylum Cyanobacteriota; class Cyanophyceae; order Oscillatoriales; family Microcoleaceae; genus Microcoleus; species Microcoleus sp. PH2017_05_CCC_O_A. The sequence continues at coordinate 8,835 of NZ_JAEQCB010000195.1, forward strand.
GTAATCTCTTCCAGGCGTTCCACCCAGGAAGGATACAGCGCGCGACTTTGCAAGCACAAATCCAGCATCGGACTGGGGGGAATTCGTTCCGCTTGGGGAGCGAGCATTCCGGCAGCAGCCCGGGCCGTCGGTTGTGGAGAATCGGCGGTAAGAACAGCGACAGATGCCCCTCGCAATTTCAGTTCAACTGCTAGGGAAAGGCCGATAATTCCGCCACCAATAATCAGAATATCTTGAGATGAATTCATTGACTTTTCTATGGACTGTCTGGCTTTTTTACCTCGGGGCCTTCTTGAGGGTAAGGTGCTGGTGTTCGCACCTTACAGTTAGAATTTTGGGGCAAGTCTTACATATTTTCTTGTGGGGTGGGCTTCGCAGCACCACCCAAAATATGCAATCTAAATGCACTACAGCTTATCAGCCTTCCTGCACCAAAAATCTATCCTTGAGGTTTCCATACAGTTTCCGAGCCCTGGCCCCAAAAACCATCATATTTTGTCACCTTAATATCGCCCAAAACCTTAGTCTGGCAGGACAAACGGCGGTTTGATGCGGGAGAATGGGGAGGAATCGAAAGTCGCGCTTTTTCACGCCACTCGGACTCGGAAACTTCGCCCTCGATGGTGACGGCACAGGTGCCACAAGTCCCCAAACCGTGGCAGTTGATGACTTTAGCGTTGCCGTTGTAGAGATCGATGCCGTTTTTGAGCAAGACTTCACGGAGATTCGATCCGCGATCGCACTCAAATGTTTTTCCTTGCGCTTGTACCTTAACCACAGTAATTTACCCCGATTAGATTTATGTTAATTTTCCTATATATTATCGCATTTATTTCAAATAATTTCATCTAATATGATAAGTGATATATTACCAATTGAGAATTGAGAATTCCCATGAAAAATCGGCTCTGGATCTACGATACCACGCTGCGAGACGGCGCTCAGTGCGAGGGACTCTGCTTATCTCTCGAAGACAAAGTGCGAATTGCTCGACAGTTAGACAGTTTAGGAATTCCGTTTATTGAAGGTGGCTGGCCGGGAGCAAATCCTAAAGACGTACAATTTTTTTGGCGGCTCAAAGAACAGCCATTAATTCAAGCAGAAGTTGTCGCTTTTTGTTCGACCAGACGACCGGGAAAAACGGCAGCCAATGATGAAATGTTGCAGCCTATCTTGTCTGCGGGGACTCGCTGGGTAACGCTGTTTGGCAAGTCGTGGGATTTGCACGTAATTGAAAGTTTGAAGACGACGTTAGAAGAAAATCTGGCGATGATTCGAGATACTATTGAATATTTACGGAGTCAGGGAAGGCGCGTTATTTACGATGCCGAACACTGGTTTGACGGCTACAAACACAATCCCGAGTATGCGATTAAAACTTTAATGGCAGCGGCGGATGCTGGTGCAGAATGGCTGGTGCTTTGCGATACCAACGGCGGTACTTTGCCTGACGAAGTTAGTCAAGTTGTGCGTGATGTTTTAGCGGCTTTAGGAACTGAACTAACTCAATCTTTACAGTTAGGAATTCACACTCACAACGACTCTGGAGTTGCCGTTGCTAATGCTCTGGCTGGTGTGCGGGAAGGGGTGACGATGGTACAGGGAACTATTAACGGTTATGGCGAACGCTGCGGTAATGCTAATTTGTGTTCCTTGATTCCTAATTTTCAGCTCAAGTTGGGTTATGATTGCATTCAAGATGAGCAATTAGCGAAATTAACTCAAGTCAGTCGCTCCGTCAGCGAAATTGTTAATCTTGCTCCCGACGACCACGCTCCTTTTGTTGGCCTTTCGGCTTTTGCTCACAAGGGCGGAATTCACGTATCGGCGGTTGAAAAAAATCCGTTAACTTACGAACACTTGGAACCGGAAAAAATCGGCAACATCCGGCGAATTGTGATTTCGGATCAATCGGGTTTGAGTAATGTTTTGGCGAAGGCTAAGACTTTTGGTATTGAACTCGATCGCAAAAATCCTGCTTGCCGCCAAATTCTGGAAAAGTTGAAAGATTTGGAAAGTCAGGGATATCAATTTGAGGGTGCTGAGGCGTCTTTTGAATTGTTGATGCGGGAAGCTTTGGAAAAGCGGCAGCGGTGGTTTGAAATTCATGGATTTCAAGTTCACTGCGATAAGGTTGGCGAAGATTGTACGGCTTTAGCCACTGTGAAATTGTCAGTCAACGGTACAATTATTCTGGAATGTGCGGAAGGAAACGGCCCGGTTTCGGCTTTGGATGCGGCTTTGCGGAAAGCTTTGGTGAATTTTTATCCGGCGATAGCGCATTTTTATCTGACAGATTACAAGGTGCGAATTCTGGATTCTGGTGCGGGAACTTCGGCTAAAACTCGCGTGTTTGTTGAGTTTAGTAACGGTCAAGATCGCTGGACGACGGTTGGGGTTTCTGGTAATATTTTGGATGCTTCTTGTCAGGCGGTTGTTGAGGGTTTGGAGTACGGTTTGGTGTTGGAAAATCAGGAGGCGATTCCCCTAGTTTGTCGGGTGCATTAGACAAGATTGCAACAATAGCTGGACGGGCAAGATGCCCGTTCCACAATCATAGATTGGGCGGGCAAGATGCCCGTTCCACAATCATAGATTGGGCGGGCAAGATGCCCGTTCCACAATCATAGGCCCGTTCCACAATCATAGATTGGGCGGGCAAGATGCCCGTTCCACAATCATAGATTGGGCGGGCAAGATGCCCGTTCCACAATTTTTTTTATTGTGGGATGGGCTTCTAGCCCGTCCTAATTATTTTTGCAATTTTGTCTAAGGTTCCAAAAACTCTAAGTGATCTCCAGGAATCGATCGCAATTTTGCAGCAGATCCTTGCAGTTTCAACCTGCCGCGTTCTAACATGATAATCCAATCGGCGCGATCGATCACTCGGGGCCTGTGACTGATAAAAATCGTGGTTTTCCCCTGCCGGTACATCAATAAATTTTCCAAGACTTCCGCTTCGCTGGCGGGATCTAGCCCTGCGGTAGACTCGTCTAGAATCAACACGGGCGGGTTGTTGAGAATCGCACGGGCGATCGCCAATCTCTGTCTTTGTCCCCCCGAAATATTCGCCCCAAACTCCCCTAAAACAGTTTGATATTTATCCGGTAATTGGCTTATAAATTCATCCGCCCCGGCAATTTTGCAAGCTTTCACAATCTGTTCAAAAGTGGCATCAGGACTCCCCAACTGAAAATTATCGAGAATCGAACGGCTCCAGAAATGAGCTTCTTGGGGAACAAGAACCACCTGCTGTCTGAGACAATCGAGAGACAAATCCTGCAAATTGTAACCGCCAATTCTCACATTACCAGATTGCAGCGGATACAGACCAGCAATTACCTTAGCTAGCGTACTTTTTCCACAACCAGAATAACCGATTAAAGCAATTGCGTGACCGCCCGGAAACGTCACAGAAAAATTTTCCAACAAGTCAAGTCTGCCTGGGTAGTGAAAATTCACACTCTTACAAACAATTTCGTCGCCGCCTTGAAGCGTTACCACAGGTTTATTAATATCGCTTTTACTTTCTGGCTCAGCGTCTATGACTTCCGAAAGCCGTTGAGTTGCTGTCTGCACGCGAGCCATTTCATCAGTAGATTCGACCAAGGAAGTCACCCAAGTAGTAACGTTTTGATTCATGCTAATAAATGCTAGCAACTGACCGATACTCAATGCCTTGTCAATCACCAACCCGCTGCCCAACCACAGCAGGGTAATGCTGCCCGCTGAAGCAACAAAGCCCGAAAAGATATTATTGAGAATGCCGATTTGTGTGGTACGAAAAGTAAGACTCGCTAAGCGACCAAAGCGACCTTGAAATTCTTCCCAAAGTTGCTGGGCGCTGCTAGTAGTTTTCACAGTCAGCGCGCCTTTAAAGGTTTCTACTAAAACGCCTTGAGTTTCTGCTTCCAGTACAAATAAATTCCGCGTTTTTTGCTGCAATACGGGCAGAAAAACTACTGTAGAGGCAGTCATGAACAAAGCGATGACTGTAGCTGCCAGCGTCAGTTCTTTGCTGTAAAATAACATGAAAATAAAAGAAACTACAGCTATAAAAAATTGACTGGGCAAGCTGATCGCAAATTGAGAAACTAATTTATTGATTTCTTGGATATCTTGTAATCTACTGACGATTTCGCCGCTGCGTCTGGTTTCGTAAAAGCTTAAAGGCAATCGCAGGAATTTACGCCCGAATTCCATGACCAATCCCAACTCTAAACGCTGGGAAAATTGAGCAATTAAGTTCGACTGTACTAATCCTAAACTGCTGCTAAATAGGTTCATAACTATAACTGCGATCGCCACACTTGCCAAAAGTTGCGTGTCGCCCCGCACCAAAATGTCGTCGGTGAGCAGTTGTACGAGAAAAGGTGAAGCAATCGACAGCAAACCCAACACCACATTCATCAACAGTGCTTCCATTAAAAGCTGGCGGTAAATCCAAACCCGGCGCATCCATTTTTGTAAGGAATTGGCGGGCGGTTGGCCGTCTGCTTCGGCAAAAAATCGATCGGGATCTGGGTCTACTAGCAAGCACAGCCAATCTGTCCAACCTGCTGCTAATTCTTCTTTGGAAATATAGCGCATACCGACAGCCGGATCGCCGATCGCATATTTGTCGCCCTGCTTTCCGTACAAAACAACCCAGTGGTACCCGCTCCAGTGAATAATAGCCGGTAAAGGTGCTTCGTCAATTTTGTCTAAAATAGCAGCCGCTGCTCGCACCGATCGAGCATTAAAGCCCACCGCCTCAGCGCCTTGTTTCAAGCCCAGCAGAGTTGTCCCCTTTTGGCCTGTACCCGCAGATTCTCGCAAACGGCTAATGGTAAAGTTCTGTCCGTAAAATTTGGCGATCGAAGCCAAACAAGCCGCCCCGCAGTCTTCTTCGCTCTGCTGGAGTACAACCTGATATTTCTTAAACCTGTTAACTTGTCCGAATAATGGCATTTTGCCGATCAAAGGGATGTTCTTTAACATTTTGCAAAATGAATAATGGTAGAGCATAAAGAAGATTACTCATCACCAACTACCCAATCAGCAAAAAGCACCCATAAAGTTATGGGTGCTTTCTCGATCAAAAGTTATAGAGCTGAATTCAGAGCACTAAACTTTACCAGTAGCCGTAGCGAACTACTCTTCTGAAGGAACCGTCGCAATTGCGGCGGTACACAACCCAACGGCGCCGACGACCACAGTTTTCGCGGCCATAATAGCTATCGCGATAGTAGTGACCACTTTTATCTAATTTCGATAGCCTCGTTTCAACAGTTGACAGTTTGAGATCGACTTCTACCTAGGAGGAAGAGGATTGGAGTAATGAATAGTCGGATTTTAATTTCTCCCGAGCAGGGTTCCGGCTTTCAACCAATTCTTTCTGGTAATTACTGACTAATACTTCTCAATGCCTGTGCGAAGTCAGGAATATCACTGAGAAGTTTTGAAAATTCACCCGATCGCACTACCCGACTCACCTATCTAGACTATTAAGGTTTTGTAATAAGGGCGATCGCGCGATTCACAGCACTAAACTTTACCAGTAGCCGTAGCGAACTACTTTTCTGAAGGAACCGTCGCAATTGCGGCGGTACACAACCCAACGGCGCCGACGACCACAGTTTTCGCGGCCATAATAGCTATCGCGATAGTAGTGACCACTGATAATATTGAACGAAAACTAGAAACTTTATATAATTTCGATAGCCTCGTATGATTACTGACTAATACTTCTCCATGCCTCTGCGATCGCCCGGAATATTACTGAGAAAATTTTAAGATTTATCCGATCGCACTACTTTACTCAGCTATCTAGACTACAAGGGTTTTGTAAGGGCGATTGCGAATCGGATCGTAAAGGAAAAGCTGACTCGGCTGTGGAATGAAAAACAGCGTATTGATGCCATTGCTGCTGCTGTTCTTGGTATCGCTGTTACTGTTAGCACTGCTGAAACCGCTGGTAGTGCTGCCACCGCTGACAGTCCCAGATTCTCGATCGGTTAATTCGGTAAAAAGTGAATTTTGTTGATTGTCCGGCATAAGGAACTCCTATTAAGACATATATAGTTACTTACGTACCGATCCCAGAAAAACCGGGTAACAATGCCAAAAATCATTGCGGAAATGCTCTGTTTTCCTGACTGTTGCCGCCTGAATCCACCATTCTTGATGTTTGGGGAAATTTCCGGGTGGGGACGGCAAAGCTGTGCGGATTTTGACCTTGACCATGTGAATTTTGATTTAGACTTCTAAATCTATCCTTGGTGTCCGGAAAGCTAGAAAATAAATGTGACAAAAGAAATAGGCGATCGATCTCTCCTTCTTCCAACTCATACCGTTTGAGGTTTGAAAATGACTTATTTAATCAGGCTTTGGAGTTGGCCGCGAGTTGCATTCTTTTTTGGAAATGGCATTAAAACTCACAACGATTCTCTTTCCCCAAACTCAAAACTTAAAATTCAAAACAATTCCCCTCACCCCCAATAGCCGCCATGCCTCGCACACCCGAACCCATGCCCGCAGAAACCTTTGATAACGACCAGTTTTTGCCCCCTGTCAGCCGCTGGACTACTTTGGGGGGAATTTTGATGGTGGCGACGTTTGGCGGGGCGATCGCCCTGGCAAGCGTCACCAAATACAGTGCTACAGTCAAAGCAGACGCGATCGTCCGTCCAGCCGGAGAAGTGCGCGTCGTGCAAGCTGCAACCGAAGGAACCATCGAAAGCATTGCTGTCAGCGAAAATCAGACAGTAAAAGCCGGAGATGCGATCGCAGTTGTCAACGCTTCGCGTTTGGGCACTCAAAAAAAGCAGTTCCAAGACACAGTCAATCAGTCTCAAACAGCAGCACAGCAAATCAACCAGCAACTGCGGGACTTGGAAAATCAAATTTTAGCCAGCGGCCAATTTCAAACCATCCAAAATCAAAATTCCGCCGCCCAAGAAGTAGTCGAGTCCGCTCTTGTAAAAATCGCCACATCGCAGCCGGATGTCGCCGAGAGACTCGGCAGAAGTCGGCGGGTTTTGCTCGTCAAGCGATCGTCCATTCAACAACAATTAATTCAAGCTAAAAAAGAACTCAATCAAATTCAGTCACAACTCGAAAATAGCGTGATCCGCGCGCCCGCTGATGGTACAATTCTCAAATTGGAAGTACAAAGTACCGGTCAAACAATACAAGCCGGAAGTGCGATCGCCCAAATCGTCCCCAGCGACGTACCCCTTTTAGTCAAAGCCAAAGTAACATCCCAAGACATCGCCCGCATCCAAATCGGCCAACCCGTGCAGATGAGGATTTCCGCCTTACCCTTCCCAGATTACGGGACACTAAAAGGAACAGTCAGCGCGATCGCCCCAGATGCGATCGCAACTCAAAACCCCAATAATAATTTAGGTACTGCTTATTATGAAGTTGCAATTAAACCTGATAAAACTTATCTAACCAAACTTGAATCTACCGGCAATCAAGCAGTTGGAACTTCCCAGGCAAATACCCCACGCCAGTATTCAATTCAGTCAGGAATGGAAGGTAGAGCCGACATTATTACTGGTCAAGAAACAGTATTGACATTTATTTTGCGGAAAGCAAGGTTGGTGACGGATATGTAATTGGTCATTAGTCGTGGTCGTAGGGTGCGTCAGTCTTAAGGTTAGCCCGAAAAATTTGGGTTTTACCTACTGACGCACCCTACTTTTGTTTGTTGTTTGTTTAACATTTTGCGATCGTAGTTATATCATAGACTCTAGTAGATGCCACTGTCAACTATCTCGATCCACAACTCCAAAAGTTAATCTAACGTCATAAGCTGGTAACTAACCACTAACCAACGGGTAACAAATGGGGAAGTACAGGCGACCTAGAATTAATTTTGTTTTGGATGAGGATATTAGGGACGACCTAACGGTATGGGCTAAGGAGGAAGGACGCACGATGAGCAATCTTGTAGAGCGAATTGTGACAGCCGCAGTTCAAGGAAAGCGGGACAGCCACCCAAACCAAAACCCGCTCATCCATAAAGAGCAAGCGGGAAAAGGAGGCTCTAGCGAATGAATAAACTGATGTCTAGTATTGAAAAAAGTGACAAATTCACCAGAACCAGAACCGTCAGAACTAGAAAATATACACAGCGTCACTGACCCGGAGAAATGCCGGGAAATGGAACGTCGGTATGATTGGAAACTCAAGAAAATCAAAGTAAACAAAGGTTTGCCCCTCGAAATAGATTGCATATTTCACGGGGAACAGACTTCTTTTCAAGACTTCTGGTACGACTACCAAGACTGAGGTAAATTATGACCAAAAATGAAACATGGATTGTTTACAAAACTGAATCTATGAGTGCGGAGGGCTGGAGGGAACGAAAGTTAATGCCGGATGGTGGCTTGACAGACATTCTGTCAGAAGAGTGGGATTCTTCGGGGAAATTGCCTCAAATTGGCGATCGGGTGCGAGAATACGAAAACCTCGAAGATCCGGGTAACGGAGTCACCCACGGTCGAGATAGCAATTGGATTGTGAAAAGCATCCACAAATTCTCATCTAGCGACACAAACCTGGAAATCATGGTCTGTTATTGCGCGTATGAACCTGTTGAATCTAAATGGGTTGAATTAAAACGAGGAAAGCCTGTGAATGAGATTTTGCAACCCGTTGAAATTGGGTAAAAATCTTAATCTTTCTAATTAATCATCTTCAGTCCGCGCAGGCGGACTTTGTTTTTGTAGACGCGGTTTCAACCGCCGGGTTTATGTGTACTTTGTTTTTGTAGACGCGGTTTCAACCGCCGGGTTTATGTGTACAATAAATACACCTGGTTTATGTGTAGAATAAATAACATCCATCGCCAATATGAAAATCAACGATAAACTCAAGACCATTCTAGCTGAATTGCGATCGCACTTCGAGCAACTCTACGGCGATCGGCTCACCCAAATGGTACTCTACGGTTCCCAAGCGCGGGGTGACGCACATCCCGACTCAGATATTGATGTTTTGGTGGTTCTCAAAGGACAAGTCAATCCCGGCGAAGAAATCAAAAGAATCAGCCATATTCGGGCAGACTTGTCTCTCCAAAATGATGAAGTGATTAGCTGTTTGTTTATGGACGAAAATCGGTTTGTGAACTACAACGGGCCTTTATTGAGGAATATTCGTAAAGAGGGAATAGCTTTATGAAACCCGAACAATTAGAATTAATCCAGAAATCTAGCCTGCGATCGCTAATATCAATTAAATACTCCAAATTTTTATAAACCAAAACAGTAACGAACCGCCGATTCAACTTCTAACATTTTTTCTGCGGAAAGTTCCCCTGCTGAATCCGTAGGAAATCGCTCTTTATCCAAAGATCGAATCTGAAAACAGAGGAAAACTGTTTCTATTTGCAAACCACTTTCAGACGCAGAAACACGCACATTTGTTCTATATTCGCGGTGAATATTAGTTCCTTTAGTACCGACAATGACAGTAACAACTAAGGGTGACTGGTTAATAGTATCAATGGAAAGCACCAAGACAGGTCGCATTCCAGCTTGTTCTCTTCCATGAACTGGGTTAAGATTGACAAAATAAATATTTTCCCTCGCTGAATGCTCATAGTGCTTCTAAACCATCCATTTCTGCCACAATAAACTCTTGATTGATAGCAGCAATCTCAACTTGAATATCTGGATCGTTTGCCATCTCTGCTATCTCTGCTTCCAGGTATTTAGGATTAGCGAGTTTGTTAGCTATGTGAGTTTTCTCTCGTACTCGGCAAGCGATACGTTCCAGCAGCCAAAGTTGTTCTTCTATCGACAGGGAACTAATAGAACGTTCAATCTCTACTAAAGTTTGTGAAATCATTTTAGTTTCCTCTTGTTTTTTGCCCCATCGCAAATTATCGAGATTTTTTTGAATGAGACCGGGCCCATTCCGAATAGATTTATTATTAGGCGCGATCGCTTACTTATCTTGTATCTATATTATACGACATAGTGGCGTAGCAGCTTATGACACACACTCCAACGACTCCAGACGATTCAGCAAGTCGGGTTTCCCCCTTGTTTTTCCCCGACAAAGAATGTAAAATTCTAAAAACATGGGTTGTCAGCAATGAACGAAGCGCGCCGCAAAGCCTATCAAAATCTTATTGAATCTATCCTCAGTGTCAGCGATGACTACGAAATCGCAGTCCTGCAAGCCAATATAGAATTAATAGATGATAGTTTTTCTCAATATGTAAGAGATTGGGCTACTCAAACTATGGCAAAAATGCTAGCAGAACAAGCATACTATCCTGCTAATTTTTTATTGAGATTGGGTATGAATTTTTATAGTTTACGGCAAGGCAGTCGGGCAATTAATTTAGAGATTGCTATTACTTGTATGGAGATAGGATTAACTATTGTCACCCGCGAAGCTTACTCGGAAAAGTGGGCAACGTATCAAAACAGTCTGGCGAGTGCGTACCTCTACAGAATCAGAGGGAAAAAAGCCGAGAATCTGGAATTGGCGATCGCAGCTTTTGAGGCATCCTTGGAAGTTTACACCCGCGACGCATTTCTCTTTGAATGGGCAAGGAGTCAAAATAATTTGG
>NZ_JAEQCB010000196.1:0-13419 GCF_020738785.1 Microcoleus sp. PH2017_05_CCC_O_A
CCTGTTCCACAAAGAGTTAATTTTATTGTGGGGTGGGCATCTTGCCCGCCCCCTTTCTTTCTTAGCAACAGGCAAGATGCCTGTTCCACAAAGAGTTAAATAGATTGCTGGTATTTTTCCAACAATTCTGGGATATAATCGTAGCCATCAACACCGATCGCCGGAATGATACTCGCTCGACTTTTCGCCAAAGACTGCTTAAAAGATTCAGCCCCCATTTGTCCGCGCAAAATTGTCAGCAAACCAGCCGATTGTCGCCATTCCATCGCCCCAATTTGCTCCAAAGTATACATCCCCAAACAGCCAGCAAAAATTGCTTGTTCTAGTTGATTCAGACTGTAATAAGCTTGAGCTAAATAAGCCAAATTGAGACCTTGGAGATATAAGTCGCCGGAAAATTGAGCCGCTTGCCAACCTTTGACCAAATACTCGATCGCACCGGCAGCATTTTCCAGAGCAATTTTAGCAATACCGAGGCTGCTGGAGCAAAAAGCTTGACTTTGGCGATCGCCCAATTTCTCCGACAGCAGCAAACCTTGCTCCAAATAACTAATAGCACTTTCGTAAACCTCCGGTTCCACCTCCTCCAACTGCCGCGCCTGGAACACCTCGCTGTAGCCCAAATTAGCCAGGGCGTTCGCCTCACCTTGCCGCTCTCCCGCCTGCCGTGCCATAATCAAAGCCCGCTGACTGTAATTAATCGCTTCCTGATAATTTTTTTGAGCCACATAATTGCGGCTAATGTGATTGAGATTGGCGACTTCACAGGCTTTATCTCCTTCCATCCGGGCAATTTCCAGGGATTGCTTGTGCAGTAAGATCGATCGCTCGTAGGCCCCAGCCGCCTGCATCGAATAACCCAAAAGCGTCAAAATTCGAGCCTTCGCTTGAGTACCTTCAACACGCCGCAGCGGTTCATCTAAATAATCCAAAGTATGCCGCAAAGCTTTACCATCAAACGAAGCAAAAATCCCGCCGTAAAGCGGAAAGTATTCCCGCTGAGAAAAAGTGCGTAAAATTTGCAAAGTTACTTGAAAACAAGCATTTGCCAACTGTTCGCCGCTCTTAGTAGAATTATTAAATCCACTAGCTAGCTGACTCCAAATTACAGAAAAAGTAATGTAAGTAGAAATCGAAGCTTTTGTGGACACTTTGGAATCGTAAACTTGCTTGTCGAACCATGTTACCAAAGCCCGTTGCAAACACTGCAAAATTATCGCCAATTCCAGCAACGTACCTAATTCTACATTAGACTGCTTGGCTGCAAATTCAACGATAGAATCACCCCTGGCAATAGTCTGTAAAAGAGCGTTAGCAAAGGCACTATTAACTTTTTTTGACCAAAAAGCCCAAGGCCCATTTTGTTCGGGACTGCCGGCGAATCCTAGCTGCTGTGGCTGATAAATCCAGCCGACGAGTTCCGGTTCCAAGCGCTGCCAAGATTCTAAACCTTTAGCAATCCCGGCTGTGATTTGCAGCAAATCTCGTTCGGTTTCGGGATTGGTAGTTTGCAGCATTTGTTGGTGCACAGATTTTGACAATTGCTGCAATTGATCGAGAGTCAGCGGATGTTCTTTATTGGGATCAATTATTTGCAATATTGCCAGGAGGCGGCCGTTAGATTCGGCGGCAAGGATTTGTTGGATGGAAGATGCGATTTCGCGATCGACGCGGTTATCCTTCTGCCAACGTTCCCATTCTCCTTGGATAGTTTTTAGCGCTCTGAGGCTGCGATTTGCCTTGGCTTGTTTGATTTCGTCCTTTTCATTTCTGAGCAGGTTATCGGTGGCATCGAGGCGTTCGCCAAAACAGCGTTCAAAGATTTCGCCCGTGCCGGTGCCAATGTCTTGCACCAACATTTGATATACTTGTTCTTTAGAGCGAATTTGACCTTTGAGGGTGATTTCGACAATTTTATCGATCAGTGCTAGGTAGCGATCGCGCAATGAAGTAGATTCTGGCATAAGTTATTTTTAGTTAATAAATTTTTATTGACACGGCGCGCCGTATTGCAGGCTGCTACTTAATTTTACAGATCATCTGGATTAATGCCCATGTCTCGGAGGCGATCGGCCAATCGATTTGCTCGCTGTCTTTCAGATTCAGCGCGTTGACTTTCTAATTTAGCCCGCTGACTTTCAGATTCAGCGCGTTGACTTTCAGATTCAGCCCGCTGACTTTCAAATTCGGCGCGTTGACTTTCAGATTCAGCGCGTTGTCTTTCTAATTCAGCCCGTTGTCTTTCAAATTCTTCTGGAGTCAGAACCCAATCGCCACTAGCATCGTACCAGCGCAGCCACAACCTCGAAAAACCTTGATAATTACCTTCCCACAAACCAATACCTAACTCCAATTCCGGTATCCAGAATCGCGAATCAGTTAAAACTTGTTCGCAGTAACGATTATCAATCAATTGAAATACTCTCAGTTGATTAGTGTAGCGACTAAAAACAAAGTAGTAAGGAATCTGCAAAATCTCTTCATAAACTCGCCACTTAGTAGGCGGTTTATTTCGGACTTCTGGTGTGATTCCCAAATCTTCATCTTCAGTTCCAGGTGACAGCAGTTCCACTACTACTAGAGGACTAATATTTTCTTGCCACATCACGTAGCTGAGGCGCAAATCCTCACCTCGATAAAATCTAGAAGCGCCCAAGACAACGAACCAATCGGGTCTTTTATACCAATTGAGATGATTGGAATCGTAGTATAGATTGAGGTCTGTCGCTATAAAGATTTGGTCTAGCGGATGGTTGCGGGGGCGGCAGGTTTGACGCAGCAGTTCGGGTTGATAGTCATGAAATTCGTCAGGCAAACCGGGCTCCTCCGGGTCTTCACTAGGTAGATCGTACATCGTAGGGAGCAGTTTTGTTTGGTAAGGCTGCGAATCCGGTACGTACATCGTCATAAAATTACCCGGGCGAGACGGCTTAAGGAGATTGAGGCGGTACGGTAATTAAGACATTATAGCGGTTTTCGATTTCTTTGGGTAGAAAGTCAGTATCCTTTGCACCGGAAATCTTGGCCAAATAACAATCACGAACTGCTAACATAAAACCTTTAATTGCCTCTGGCGCATTCTGAAAGTCGGCATCTATTAGAAAATCGCGCCACTTATTTTCATTGTCATCATAAGTCTCTACTAAATGCAGGCCTGCTAAATACTCGGCTACGGGGTCAAGTACAAAGCGGACATTCTCTTGGCTGGGAAGATTCGTTTGGATGAGGTGGAGTTTTTCTTCGAGATAGTTGAGGCGTTGCTCTGCATTTTGTGAATTTAAAATTGATAGCGCATTGATGGCATCTTTAATCTTCGTGCTAGCGGGTCGATAAGTTAGTTTCAAGCATTCCCAAGCCAGCAATTGAGCATCTTCGTACATGGTACGATTTGTCAATTTATGCTCTGCTACATCCCGGTTGAGTTCCTTCAGGTACGCCAGCATCAAATCTGGTATATTTTGAGGTAGTTTTTCATCTTTTATTCCTTCCATTTTAGCGATTAACACATCTGCGTACAGTTTGGCAAACAATACAGTTGTACTTCTTCCTTGAATTCTGATTTCTTCTAAAAGTTTAGCCAAATCGCCGCAGACATAATGAAATTGCGAACCGTTGAAAAGATTCAGTTTACCTAGCTTTTCCAAGTATTTTTCCATAAAAGCTGATAGCTCAGAACCTTCTATTCGCAACGGGTGAATCGTTGTTTTGGGGACGTTAGGCATTGTTGAATCTAGTCGCGAAGTCACAACCAAAGCATTGACGGGGAAATCGGGAGAATTAGGGTTAATTTCCTTTTGAGTTGTTTCTGCCATTTCGGAAAAATGGTCTACAATTACCAGGATACGGCGCTGTTGCAGCAAGTGTTGCAGCAGTTCTTGAGCAATGGGGGTAGGATGGTTGCTGATAGATTTTAGCTGACCGCTTATGGCTTCCAAGAACGGATGTTTGGCTGCGAGAAATTCACTTTCTAGTTGTTCGATCAGAATTGGAATCATCAGGTGTTTGCAGAGGCGTTTGCTTTTATCTGCTTCCATTGCCCAATCTGCAATTTGACAAGCGATGCTAGTTTTGCCGATGCCGCCTTCACCCCAAATGAGCAGACAGATTCGCTTTTTGGTGAAAATTGATTGCAAATCTTCGCCCCTGAGTTCAGGTACTTTTTTGTCATCTAATTCAAAAGCAACTGGGATGTAAGTAGCGCGGCTTTTGACTGTCTTGTTATTGGAAAATTGTTCGCGTACTGTTTTGATATGGGCCCAAACCCAGGCATCTAGGACTCTGGGACGGTAAAGAAAAAAACTGAAAAAGGTAAGGTCGCGAATTCGCACCGGAGCACCGCCCAATGTTTCAGGTAGTTTGAATTCGTAGGGTTTGAGTGCGTTGTTGATTCGCAGCAGCCATAAGGGACGCAGCCGCAGGATTGCCAACCAAAGGGAAGGGAAGAAGATTAAGTAAATTATTGTTGCTGCTACCCATTGATTCTGGCTAATTAATTTGAATAACTTGGCGTTTTGTTCGGCTTTGAGAACATTGATGTATACGCGGAGATTTGCGATCGTCGTTCGTGAGAAATTAGCTTTAGGTTCTGCCACAAGTTTCAAGGCTGATTCTAAGTTTGATACAGCCTGATTTAACTCCTGTGAAGTTAGCGTCTTTGCTTTTTCTTGAAGGCTAAGAGCAATACTCACCAAGGCAGAGGCTGCACTACTACGCACATTTGAATCGGAGTCTTTAAGCAGGGAAACTAGCTGTGGTACAACTGTTTTAGCTTCTGCACCGATACTCCCCAAAGCAGAGGCTACACTCTGACGCACATTTGGATCGGAGTCTTTAAGTAGGAGAACTAGCTGCGGCACAGCAGTTTTCGCTTCTGCAATACTCACCAAAGCATTGGCTGCACTCTTACGCACATCTGATGAATCCGAGTCTTGAAGCAGAAGAATTAGCTGCGGCACGGCAGTTTTCGCTTCTGCACCAATCTTCCCCAAAGCAGAGGCTGCACTGCTACACACACCTTCATCGGAGTCTTGGAGCAAGGAAACTAGCTGTGGCACGGCAGTTTTCGCTTCTGCACCGATGTTCCCCAAAGCAGAGGCTGCACTGCTACGCACACCTGCATCGGAGTCTTGGAGCAAGGGAATTAGCTGCGACTACGCACACCTGCATCGGAGTCTTGGAGCAAGGGAATTAGCTGCGACACAACCGTTTTAACTTTTGATAACTCTGAAGAATTCCAGTAAGATCTGCTAACTTTTTTTAGTAAAGCAGCAGCGCGACGACGTAACTCTACATCTGAATTTGTCAACGCTTTAACTAAGGCAGGAATAACAGGGCGACCACTTTGTCTTAGAACCTCGGTCGCACTCTGGCGGACTTGCAAATTCTCATCCTGCAATGCCTCAATCAAAGCAGGTATGGCTGGTTCACCTATTTCGCCTAACTCGCTAATAGCTGTATCAAGTTCCCTTTCATCGTTACTCTTTAACTTCTTGATTAATGAGTTAATCTCTTGAGAACTAGCCTTGGATGCGATCGGGTTTTCAGCCGAAGCATTGCGAGTCAACAGCAAAGGCGATGTGAAAGATAGAAACGAGAGGGCAATTACGGCAACTAATCTTTGTCGGTAGTGCTTCGTCATGGGCCAGAATCCTTGTATTTGATGAGCAGTCTCAGCCATTTGAATAATAATTGTATCTACATTCTCATCAAATTGGTTTCCAGAGTTCGGGCGATCTAAATTTGTGCTTGTCAGTGGTGAAATAGATCGCCCTAAATTCTGCTTAAAAAGGGAGACTTGAAGAACATTCCGGTTCCCTGCTTCAAAAACAATTTTTTATGTGTAACTCTTGCTGGGAATTTGAATATATGAATCCGGCATTTCATTCTCCTGGTGAATAGCAAAGAAACGGCGCTCAATTTCTTTGAGAACTGCTGCATCATAATAAATCATGCCACAATCTAGACAAATCTCAACAGGCGTATTAGGAACTAGCAAGTATTTACCTTGATGACTATACAGGTAATTGATTTTACGTTCCTCATAGCGGTTGCTACCACAGGTATTGCATCGAATTTCTCGCATGGGTCTATATTTTTATTTGCTAGTTTCCACCAATAGCGGTTCGATACGCTCGTGACTAATCAGCCGATGAGCATAAACTAGACAAGCCTGAATATCTTCTCTTTCTAACCAGGAATAGCCTTCGAGAATCGTTTCAGGAGTGTCGCCAGCCGCTAACATTCCTAGAATGTGCTCAACCGCAAGACGGCGACCCCGAATAATCGGTTTTCCGTTAAATATTTGGGAATTTACTGTGATTCGTTCTAAGAGTTTTTGAGCATCCATAATTTGAGGCATAATTAGATATCTTATATTCTATCATTTGTTTATGATTTCCGAACCACTTACTCTCTCAAAAAGCACTCCCGTCTTAGCAGCCCAAGGATTGAGTCGGCGCTTTGGCGGTTTAGTCGCTATAAACGACGTATCTTTCACAGTTCAAAAACACGAGATTTTTGGATTGATCGGCCCTAACGGGGCTGGCAAGACCACCCTATTTAATGTAATGACTGGACTGATACCTGCTTCTAGTGGCAATCTGATTTATCAAAACGAAAATATTTCCCAATTGAAGCCTTATCAAATTGCCAATAAAGGTATTGCCAGAACTTTTCAAAATATCCGATTGTTTGGGGAACTTTCTGTTAGTGAAAATGTCGCGATCGCCCGACACATCCACAGCCGATCGCAAAATCCGGTATTATCGCTACTATCGGGGATTTTCGGCTTACCAGAATCTAACGCAATGGAGCGCAAAACCCAGCGGAAAGCCTTAGAATTGTTGGATTTGGTCGGTTTGGGCGATCGCGCGCAGGAACAAGCCAAAAACCTGCCCTACGGCGATCAGAGGCGTTTGGAAATTGCTCGCGCCTTAGCCCTAGAACCGCAAATCTTGCTGCTAGATGAACCAGCGGCGGGGATGAATCCGACGGAAAAGCACAAGTTAAGTGATTTCATCCGGGAAGTGCGGGAACAATTCAATTTGACTGTAATATTGATCGAGCATCACGTACCGCTGGTGATGGGATTGTGCGATCGCATTGCTGTGTTGCATTTCGGTCAGTTAATTGCCTTGGGAGAACCTGCTATTGTGAGGAATGATCCGGCTGTAATTGAGGCTTATTTGGGAGATGAAAAATAGATTGTTCCTTGGGTGGGGGCGGGTTTATGAGATTATCGATTTCAGTCGATTATGGTTGGCGAGCCCGCCCCTAAAGGTATCATGTAAATTAAAATTAATATTAATGGCTGCAATCAATAGGTTTTTACCCAAATCTTGTACGGGCGGGTTAACCAATAATAACTGCCTAAAACTAACAATCTCATAAACCCGCCCGCCCCAACGACAAATATCAAAATCAGATTCACAATAAATGCACGAAACCCCACCAGAAACAACCCAAAATATCCTGTTAGAACTGAAAAACCTCTGTGTAAATTACGGAGGAATTCAAGCCCTGCAAAATATCAATTTAACCATAAATGCGGGCGAAGTTGTCAGTCTCATCGGTGCTAACGGTGCGGGGAAAAGTACGACATTGAGAGCAATTTCTAAAATAGTTAATTTGCGGGAAGGACAAATCATCTACAGCGGGCGCGATATTAGTCGCCGCCAAGCTCACGAAGTGGTAAAATTGGGAATCGCCCACAGTCCAGAAGGGCGAAGGGTTTTGGCGCAGCAGACGGTGTTAACTAACTTGGAATTAGGGGCTTATGTGCGATCGGACTTCGCAGCCATCAAAACCGATTTAAGCCGCCAATTCGAGATATTTCCGCGCTTGGCAGAAAGGCGGACTCAACTGGCAGGAACCCTTAGCGGCGGGGAACAGCAAATGCTGGCGATCGCCCGCGCGCTCATGAGCCGCCCGAAACTGCTATTATTGGACGAACCCAGTTTAGGCTTAGCACCTGCGATCGTCAAAGAAATTTTCGGAATCATTCAAAACCTACGCTCTACGGGCGTTACAATCTTGTTAGTGGAACAAAACGCGAATTTAGCACTCCAAATTGCCGATCGGGCTTACGTACTAGAAGCTGGTAACATTACCATCACAGGCATAGCATCAGATTTACTCAACAACGAACAAGTAAAGAAAGCATACTTAGGTTAATTCCGACATTTTTGGGTTCGTAGTGAGGACTTCAGTCCTCTTCATGAATCCCAAAAATCAGAGGACTCAAGTCCTCACTACAAACTTAACTACAAACTTATTATAGAGGATAAATTAATGCACAAAATAGCAGCTACGCCCGGAGGTTGGAACCCTCAAGCAGAAGGAGTAATTTTTATACAGCAAACCCCAGCACCAATCGTATTTATTAGTGCTGCTGACACTGACATTCAAACACTCGCGGCCGCCGCATCCAAAATGCCACCCGAATTCCCGAAAGTGCGGGCCGTAAATCTGCTTCAGTTGCAGCAACAATTAACCATTGACACCTACGCCGAGGAAATTTTAGAACGCGCAGAGGTAATAATTTTAAGGCTGTTAGGCGGGCGTTCTTATTGGTCTTACGGATTAGAAGTTCTGCGGGAAACGGTGCAGAAAACTAATGCGGTATTGATTGTGATGCCCGGTGAAGATAGTCCAGATCCGGATTTAATTAGTCATTCTAATGTATCGCTGTCCGCAGTCAATCAACTGTGGCGCTATTTCACAGAAGGCGGAGTCCAGAATTTTGTTAATGCACTCAAGTTTACGGCTGACACTTGTTTGAAAACTGCTTATAATCCGCCTCTTCCTCAAACAGTTTCTCGGGTGGGAATTTATGATTGGGGAGGAAATACAACGGCTGGTTTGGGAATTTTACTACCAGATTCCGATCCCCCTAAATCCCCCTTAAGAAGGGGGACTTTGAACCCAGATTCCGATCCCCCTAAATCGCCCTTAAAAACCGAAACTTTGACCACTTCTTGCCCCCCCCTTCTTAAGGGGGGCTGGGGGGGATCTCCGGGTTTACCAACCCTTGCTAAAGTCGGGATTTTATTTTATCGCGCTCATTACTTATCGGGAAATCTATCACCTATTGATGCACTTTGTCAAGCATTATATGACCGAAATTTAGTACCAGTTCCCGTCTTTGTGTCTTCGCTGCGAGAACCGGATTTGCAAGTGGAATTGGTGGAACATTTTAAACCCAAAGATTCCGAACCAATTCAATTACTCATTAATACAACAAGTTTTGCAGTCTCGGGTTTCAACAATCTCGAACCGGAACAAAATAGCTTTAAATCCTTAGATGTTCCTATCTTGCAAGCAATCTTCAGCGGCGGCGGTTTGGAACAGTGGGAAACTGAATTACAAGGACTTTCGCCGCGAGATGTGGCGATGAATGTGGCATTGCCAGAAGTAGATGGGAAAATTATTACTCGGGCTGTTTCTTTTAAAGCTGTACAAACTTGGAACAGTGAATTAGAAACAGATGTGGTAGGATATGTCGCAGCGGACGATCGCATTTCATTTGTAGCAGACTTAACGGCGAATTGGGTGAAGATGAAGCAAACCCCAGCCGCCAACAGACGCATCGCTATAATTCTCGCAAATTATCCCACTCGCAATGCCCGCTTAGCCAACGGCGTTGGCTTGGATACGCCCGCTAGCTGTGTCGAAATCCTCAAGGCTATGCAGGAAGCTGGTTATCAAGTTGAAAATATCCCCAGCAGCGGGAACGAGTTAATTGAAATGCTGATATCTGGCGTAACAAATGACCCGGAAGGACGGGAATTGCGCCCTGTAAATCAATATTTGGATTTGGCGGAATATCAAGAATATTTTGCAACTTTGCCGCAGCAAGTACAGGATGGAATTTGTAATAGATGGGGGTTAGCGACTGGGGAAAGAAGGACTGAAGTCCTTACTACGAACCTGGAAGGAAGGACTGAAGTCCTTACTACGAACCTGGAAGGAAGGACTGAAGTCCTTACTACGAACCTGGATACGAATCTGTTTCCGATTCCGGGGATTCAATTCGGAAATGTGTTTGTCGGGATTCAACCGTCGCGGGGATACGAAATCGATCCGGCGTTAAATTATCACGCGCCGGATTTGGAACCAACTCACAATTATCTTGCTTACTATTATTGGCTGCGCGAAAAGTTGGGAATTGATGCGATTATTCATGCGGGAAAACACGGGAATTTAGAATGGCTTCCCGGTAAAAGTGTGGCATTGTCTAATAAATGTTATCCCGAAATCGCATTAGGCGCGCTGCCGAATTTCTATCCGTTTATTGTCAACGATCCGGGGGAGGGTTCCCAGGCAAAAAGACGATCGCAAGCCGTGATTATCGACCACCTCACCCCGCCGATGACTCGCGCCGAACTTTACGGGCCTTTGCAGCAGTTGGAAGCCTTAATCGATGAATATTGCGAAGCCCAAAGCTTAGATCCGTCGAGATTACCGATGATTCGCGATCGCATTGTAGCCCTTACCAACCAGGAAAATCTAGATAAAGACCTAGGTATCCAACTCAATAAATCGGAGTTTACCGAGTTTATCACCCGCACCGACGGTTATCTTTGCGAACTCAAAGAGTCCCAAATCCGCGACGGATTGCATATTTTTGGTCAATGTCCCCAAGGTAGACAGTTGCGAGATTTGATAATTGCGATCGCCCGCCATCCTAGCACAAATCGTTCCGGCTTAACCCGCGCCCTCGCCAAAGACTTAAACCTAGACTTCGATCCCTTAACCACCGCAGGCGATTTAACCGCAGAATTAGAAGCAAAAGCTGCTGAATTAGTAGATGATTTAATCAAAAACATCCGCGTCGATCCGCGTTCATCTGCGGTTAAAATAGGAGAAGCAACCCAACAAGAATTAGATTGGATTTCCAACTATCTTTTACCTTCACTCCTCCAAACAAACCAAGAAATTACTAACCTGTTGCGCGGACTAGATGGACGACACATCCCCAGCGGTGCATCCGGCGCGCCCACCCGCGGCAGACCAGATGTATTACCCACAGGTCGCAATTTTTACTCCGTAGATATCCGCGCTATTCCCACAGAAACCGCCTGGAGAGTTGGCAGAGTTGCAGCCGAAACTTTAATCGAAAGATACACTCAAGAAAATGGTGAATATCCGAAAACTTTGGGTTTGTCTGTGTGGGGAACATCGACTATGCGGACAGGTGGAGACGACATCGCCGAAGCCTTAGCATTAATCGGAGTTCAACCAATTTGGGATGGGCCTTCGCGCCGGGTTGTAGATTTTGAAATCTTGCCTGTTGCTGTTTTGGGGCGACCGCGCGTTGATGTTACTTTGCGGATTTCTGGCTTTTTCCGCGATGCTTTTTTTAATTTAATTGATTTGTTTGACTCGGCTGTCAAAGCTGTGGCGGATTTAGATGAATCTGCGGAAGACAATCCTTTAGCAGCACAAGTTAAACAAGAGATTTTGGATTGGGAATCGGCTGGTTTGAGTCGGGAAGATGCGAAAGTGCGATCGCAATTTCGAGTCTTTGGTTCAAAACCGGGGGCTTATGGTGCGGGGCTTCAGGGAATAATTGAAGCTCAAAACTGGACAGACGACGGCGATCTAGCAAAAGCTTACATTAATTGGAGCAGTTACGCCTATACTTCCTCTAGTTCCTCAAATTTGCCTGGAGATGCAGCCGGAGTTCAACAAAGTGAATGGGGATGTTCGGCACCGGAAGCCTTTACACAGCGCCTCAGTCAAATGCAAATAGTTCTCCAAAATCAAGACAACCGCGAACACGATATCCTCGACTCCGACGATTATTATCAATTCCAAGGGGGAATGACTGCGGCAATTCGCAATTTGCAAGGGAAAAATCCTGAAACTTATTTCGGAGATAACTCGATTCCCGAAAATCCAAAAGTGCGACAACTCAAAGAAGAAATTGCGCGGGTTTATCGCAGCAGGGCGGTAAATCCGAAATGGATTGAAGGGGCGATGCGCCACGGTTATAAAGGTGCTTTTGAAATTGCCGCAACGGTGGATTTTTTGTTTGCTTACGATGCTACGGCGAATTGTGTTGAAGATTTTATGTATGAAGGAATTGCACAGGCTTACATTTTTGATGAAAAAGTTCAGGTATTTATTCAGGAAAATAATCCTTGGGCGCTGCGAGATATGGCGGAAAGATTGTTAGAAGCTCGCCAACGGGGGTTGTGGGAGAGTGCCAGTCAGGATATCCTTGATAAATTGCGATCGATCGCCCTGGAAGCCGAAGCAGTCATCGAATCCCACACAGAAATACGCAATTAACATCACCAGCCCACTTGCGGTAATATTTACTAATGTTTCGCGAACGGTGAAAGCTGTATGATTCGCCGCTACATTGCTACTCTGGGTACTAACATCTTAAAACGTACCTGCACCGCGATCGCTGCGATCGCCCTAACAACAGTCGGATGTTCGCCACCCAAGCCACCCAACACCGCAGCGACATCAAGCCCGATCGCATCATCCTCCGTCCTAACGCAGCCACCAACCTCTGTGTTAGCCAAAAACCCCAATAAACGCCAAAAATCCATCAGCGTTCCTTCCTGCGCCCAAAACGACCCATTTGGAGATTCAGTTAACTTTGCCACCAAGGCCGCCAATTTGGCTCAATCCGCCAATTCAAAACAAGAGTGGGACGAAGTAGCAGCCCAATGGGTGCAAGCGGTAGCCTGGATGCAAGCGGTTCCCCCCGGTAGTCCCAGGCGGGCGTTTGCTGAAAAAAAAGTCACCGAGTACATGAAAAATCTGCTTTATGCCCAACAGCAAGCGGGCGCAAGTCGATCGCAAGCCAGTACAGTCAGCTTCAGCAGCGATTTACTCGACGAACAGCTAGAACTATACCTATCCTACGTTGCAGCCGTCGGGCCGCCAGATGTTTTGATCGTCGGTAGTTCCCGGGCGTTGCAGGGCGTCGATCCCAAACAGCTAAAACAATCTTTGGCTGCTAACGGCACTCCGGGTTTAAAGGTATTTAACTTTGCAGTCAACGGCGCAACTGCCCAAGTTGTTGACTTTCAACTGCGACGGCTGTTGAAGCCCGATTATTTACCTCAAATGATTGTCTGGGCGGACGGTGTGCGCGCATTTAACAGCGGCCGGGACGATCGCACTTTTAATTCGATCCTAGATTCTGAAGGCAACCAGCTTTTAGCAGCAGGCGTTCGCCCCAAACTCCCGTCTGGTGAACCTAACGTGACGCCCCAGTGTTACCGATTCCCGCAGTCTTGTAACACCGATGGCGACGGGATTTTCCGCCGATCCCAGGCATCGGTCGATCGGGCTTTTAGCGGCGGGCAAGATGCCCACCCCACAGTCAAATTACTCAACAGTGGAACAGGCATCTTGCCTGTTGCTGACTGGGGCGGGCAAGATGCCCACCCCACAGTC
>NZ_JAEQCB010000003.1:0-76481 GCF_020738785.1 Microcoleus sp. PH2017_05_CCC_O_A
ATGTCTTTATCTCCACATAAACTGCCTAATTATCAACAAGGCATAAGAGCTATGAGCCTTATTCTATCAGCGTTATAGGCGACTTGTCACCCCGACAGCGGATTGAGAAAGACTTTGCCTCGTCCAGAATCGTATTTTACTTCTGGCACATAGTTTTGAATAGCACCGCCTCCTACGGGTGTAATAGAGAAAGCTTCGCATTTTTGACTTGTTAGTGTCACAAGCAAAGGTGTTACAAATAAAAACAGGGAATATCTGGGTAATGACATTTTTTTATCCTCTATAAAGTAGATATCTAACATTTATCAACCTTTGTTGGAAGTATCTTATAATGGCAATCTTGCAGCAATTTATGTTCAAAGGTGGACTAAGCTGATATTCTTTGAGGGAGTAGTTCCCCGACCTACCCAGATTTTTTCTTCTGTCCTTGGTACTTGCGTTATTAGTTCGCAGAGTCGTACTATTGTGCTGCGGACATCATACTCTAAAGCAATCGAGTACACGCCAGGACTGAGAGGCTCATAAATCCAAGGGGCACCTTGAGCATTAGTACCTTCAAGCTGAAGCTGATTATTCTGCCACTGAAGTATCCAGTTCCAAACGAAAGTTTCACTTTTTCCAGGTTTGATTGACGGACAAAGGGGTTTGTTTAAGGTCGGTGGATCAGATGAAATTACCTTGTTGGCTATTTTTAATTCTTGACCATCCATTTTTATAATCTTTGGACCAAAGCTAAGCGCCAAGGGGACGCGAATAGACTCTGATGTTTTGTTGGTAATGCGGACACCAAATTGCACAGGGGTATTTGCACCGTGCAGATTGGCTGGAATTGGCCATATCGGGTTAAACACCACAGTTTCTAAATGGATACCATCTACTTCAACTACATTGCTATGTGTTGATTCAAAGGATGTCAATTCAGTTGCCCTCCCCAGTTGGGCATCAACACCCCCAGCTAACAATCTGGGTACATGGCCGAGCGCGATTACACCAGAAGTGTCAGGTTGTTTTTTGGGGAGGGTCAATACAGGCTCTGGCATTATGCTTTCAAAGCGGATGCCATCAATTTCAGCGGATTTCAACTCAGCCACCCTGGTTATTCCTATATCAGAGGGCGTTGTCCCTCCTGCGGACTTATGGCTCAGTTCGATTACACCCGAAAGGATTAAAGCCAATAAAAACAAGGCAAAATGCTTAATCACATGAATTAGCTCTGCTTTTTTAAAAGTGACTCATTACTATTTGACGATATATATTAGGACAAATCTATTAATCTTTTAAGCGTAAAAATACTGAACTTTTTTAGACCAATTTTCCCTACTACCAGCAGTAGAACGGCTCTCTCGAATGCTTAGTCCAAAAATTAGCGATCGATACAATTCACCGCAGTTTTTTACCATATTTCCCTAGAATCTGTAACGTTTTATTTAACTATTGGAAGCGCAACGAGGCTGCCGTTTTATTCGTAATCTGAAGAGCGAGTTTTACAAGAGTTGTAGCATAGGGCTTATTTGAGGGGATTGTCAAGACACGATCTGGCATGAAAATTTGAAAGTGAATGCCATCTACTTCAACTGTATTGCTGTTAATAGATACAGGTGTATAAATTTCCACGATCGACCAAATTGATTATTTAGGAGATACAGCAAACCATCTGTTTCTCTCTTCCTCCTCGTTTGACTCACTTTAAGGCGGAATCAGCCTAAACTCCACAAAAGGTGTATTCACCATTCCCATCCAGAGGTCTTCACATAAAAACTCTAATTTTTCTGTGAGGGATCTGTATGTTAAGTGAATCTGGTATGTACCGAAGGCGAGATCGTTAAACCTCGAACAGGATCTACCTCCACCTGAAACTATCAGGCTTAACAGATTATTTGCTTGCCTTGTAAGGCTAGCTTTGAGAAATAAAGTAATGCTTTCTCCTGGTTTCACAAGTTGTAAGTCGGATTCTTGAGGAATAACCCATCCCAGACTACCGCCACAGTCTAGGCGAGGTATCATACCATTTTATCCTATTAGTTGGGGAATCAATGTATCAAATAAGATAAAGCGAAAAGGAGTTGAGGTATTGTTGGTAATTTTCATCCCAATCTGTACGGGAATTTTCGCAGATGATGCGGTTAGTGGAACTCTTAAGCTTGGCTCAGGAACTAGCGTTTCAAAGCACATACTATCGACTTCTACTCGATTGTTGTGATGCGGCACAGGTTCAATAAATCGTAAATTAATCGCAGGACTTGCAAACAAACTTCTCTCACTTTCTTCTACTCTAATTATTTCCCCTGGTGAATTTTCTAATAAGAAATTATCGCCCGGAGTTAAGTAGATGAATCGAAGCTGGTAAGTTCCTAGTCGTAAAGGTTGAAACAAATAAATTTTCTCAGGCCCAATAATGGTTGTGGTAGTAGAAAAAAGACTCGTTTGGAGTTGCAGGCAGTTATTTTGCCAAAACAGCTTTGCCATAAAAGACCGCACTATAGCTCTATTTTGGGGAATTGCTATACCCTTGTAATAGTTAGTTGCTATTGGTCTATCGCTCGTTTTTTGAGGGCGTATTTCTTTACGGTCAACAGTAAAAAGTTCGGGCGTTAAAAATTTATCTATGAAAGGAAACAATCTTGGTATATTATTAGTAATTTCTATATGAATCTGTACAAATGTAGTTGCATTCGTACTGTTCTTCGGTACTGGCACGACTATAAATTCGGGTTCCCAGATTTCTATATCAATACCCTTTTGTTCCACTGTATTGTTGTCACTTCAATTAAAATCTGTCATATTTATTACCCTTTATATGCCCCAAGTTTTCATTAACAGTAACTATTTTCTGTACTTTATTTAATGCCAGGACTCTAAAAATGATGAAATTCAATATAAACTAGAAAAAATGCTTGCTCACATCAATTAGCATTGCTTGTTGAAAGTCACTTCTCAGCTATTTGAATATGTATTAGGAGGAATGCCTTCATATTGGAACCGTAAAAATACGGAATTTTTTCAACCAATTTTCTTTCCGAAGAGCAGTAAAAACACTAAATTGCACTCTCATGTTAATTTAACAACCGCAGATATATTGATAATGCGTTATGATTGATTAATTTAATAAATAGCACTTATTAAACTTGTTTATGCTTCCACCAAATATGTCGCATCATACCCAACTGCTGCAACATTACTTGTGTCCGCAGCAAAAAAAGATGGATAAACAGGCAATAAAAATATAGAGGTGCGATCGCCCGCGCCTCTATATTTTACTAAAAGTTAAAATTCCATACCAAAGTTTTGTCAAAACTTTGTCTACATTCGGAACTGTTCTACTTCAGGCGTATAGCCGATCGGCAAAATGTAATCGAGATTCTCGTGGGGACGAGCAATTATGTGATACGATAGCAACTTTCCGCCATCGACCTTTTTAACTGATTCAATTCCAGCAGCAACGGCTGCTTGCACTTCAGAGATATCTCCTCGAACTATAATTGTCCAGTAAGCACGGGTTATTTTTTCATAGCGAACTAAAGTAACTCGGGCTGCTTTCACCATTGAGTCTGCAACTTCTACGGCAGCGGGAAATCCTAAGACTTCAACCATTCCAACTGCAACACCCATTACAACATTCTCCTAAGTTTCACAAGATATCTGAGACTCATTGTATGTGAAAGTGTTGACAGAAATTGGTTCGGATGATTTTGGTCAGCTAGAAACCCGATCGCCCAAAATTAAAAAAACTCCAGAAGCTGTTGCGACATTTAAATCCCACAGCAGTCTTCGCGCCGGAAAGCCCGCCACATCAGAGTTTGAATAAAATAAACTGCAAAAATTAGCTGCGCGACAGCTTAGTTTCTCACCGCCAGCAAGTTGGCTGACAAATTTGCCTGACGATTTTTGGGACTTTCAACTTAAAAAATCCAGCCCCGCCCAGACACAAAACTTTACAAGCTGCGAAGGGGCGATCGACCGTTGTGGTTTCCCTTGCAGCGAGCAGAACGCTCGCACTCCGGTATCATTCGGATATGACTGATGACTGATGACTGATGACTATTGACTGATGACTAATGACTCAAAACTCGTCAAGCAACCACTCCGAGGCTCTTTCGCCCAAATCCAGGGGAATGCTGACAGCTTTGCCCAAGCGCGGACGATCGCGAGTAGTGACAATATATTCTCTCACCTGTTCGGTGCTGCCCCAGCCATTGAGGTAATTGGCCACCGCCTCCAAATGCTCGAAATAATCAGCCTCCGTCATCGGAAAAGACACCTGTTCCAAATATTTCCACATCACCTGCACAAAAATCTTGCCCCGCGTCCGCCGCAATCTGATATCGTAAGACTTTCCCCATTTTTGTAGGAGTAGCTGGTGTAAATCCTTGCCCGTCATGGTTGCTCCTGAGTGAATCTGTTAAACATTAAAAGACAAAGTTCAAAAAATGTAATAATACTCTAATAAAGGCTGGAAGGCGCATTCTTAAAAGGAATTTTCGCTGCCTCAAATTTGTGCGAGCAGATTAGCACCGATAGTCCGAGTTGTCTGCACGTACAAGTTGGCTCACAAACAAACGTAACTTAAAACCGTAAAGGCAGGTCATGGCTCAAACTTCTGCTGGAAATCCCGATGTTCCCGATATGGGGCGTCGCCAATTTATGAATTTGCTGACGTTCGGTACAGTCACAGGTGTGGCACTGGGCGCACTTTATCCCGTTGTCCAATATTTTGTTCCTCCGTCGAGTGGGGCTGTTGGCGGTGGCGTGACAGCTAAAGATGCCTTGGGTAACGACATCATCGTTAGCGAATATTTGACTTCGCACCCTGCGGGCGATCGCAGTTTGGCCCAAGGCCTCAAAGGCGACCCCACCTATCTCGTGGTGCAAAAAGACTTAACTCTCGCCGAATACGGCATCAACGCAGTCTGCACTCACTTAGGTTGCGTCGTGCCTTGGAATGCTAGCGAAAACAAGTTTATGTGTCCTTGTCATGGTTCTCAGTACAACAGTGAGGGCAAAGTGGTACGCGGCCCCGCACCTTTATCTCTCGCCTTGGCCCACGCCACTGTCGCAGATGACAAGGTGGCCTTTACCCCTTGGAAAGAAACAGATTTCCGCACCGGCGAAGCACCTACCTGGTCATAGTTATTAGTCATTAGTTAGCAGTTAGTAGTTAGTAGTTAGTCATTAGTCGTTAGTGGTTAGCAGTTAGTTTCAATAACCAATAACCAATAACCAATAACCAATAACCAATAACTAATAACTAATGACCAATGACCAATGACCAATGACTAATGACCAATGACTAATCACTAAATTGTCTGAACCTTTGAGATTGAATACTCTGATGCCACAAACTAACTTATCTGCGATATTTCGCCGCAGTGCCAGGACGATCGCCAAAACTGCCTTAATTGCGATCGCCGCCGCCGGATTTTTTCTCAGTAGCGACATCGCACTTCCCCAAGCAGCATTCGCTTACCCTTTCTGGGCCCAGCAAACAGCACCCGCTACTCCCCGCGAAGCAACTGGCAAAATTGTTTGCGCCAACTGTCACCTCGGTGCCAAACCGACTGAAGTAGAAGTCCCCCAATCTGTTTTACCTGACACAGTTTTTGAAGCAATTGTCAAAGTTCCCTACGATCAAAGCGTGCAGCAAGTTACCGGCGACGGTACTAAAGGCGGCTTGAACGTAGGCGCAGTTGTGATGTTACCCGAAGGTTTCAAGATTGCTCCCGCTGACAGAATTCCCGAAGAAATGAAGGAAAAAGTCGGCGATCTTTACTTCCAACCTTACAGCGAAACCCAAGAAAATATTGTGTTAGTGGGCCCGCTGCCTGGTGAACAATACAAAGAATTGGTATTCCCAGTTTTGTCGCCAAATCCCGCAACTGACAAGTCAGTTCACTACGGCAAATATCTAATTTATGTCGGTGGAAACCGCGGTCGCGGTCAGGTTTATCCTACTGGCGCCAAGAGCAACAATACTGTTTATAATGCCTCAGTAGCTGGCACTATTTCTAAAATTGCTCAACCCGAAGATGGTGGCTATGAAGTGACAATTCAACCAGCAGAAGGTGCAGCGGTTGTTGATACAATTCCCGCAGGCCCAGAACTGATTGTTACTGAAGGACAAACAGTTGCAGCCGCCGAACTTTTGACGAACAATCCTAATGTAGGCGGTTTCGGTCAAAAAGATGTAGAAATTGTGCTACAAAGTGCCAATCGAGTTACAGGATTGATGGCTTTCGTAGCTTTGACTATGTTGGCTCAAATTATGCTGGTTCTCAAGAAGAAACAGGTGGAAAAAGTTCAAGCTGCTGAAATGAATTTCTAAGCTGGACTTTCATGAGTTGGGTAGAGTGCTTTGTGCGTACTCAACTATTAAGTAAGTAAGGCGGGGAATACCCGCCTTATTCTTTAGATAAATATCACAAACTCGCGACGATAACTAAAGCCTTCTTCCCTACTAGATTTTTTATTCCCTCTTCTCTTTTCCTTCTTCCCTTTTCCCTTTTAATTTTTCATTCTTCATTCTTCATTCTTCCATTCTTCTGGAACATCTCAGTTTTGATTTTATAGTGTGAGCGTCCCCGCTCGCGATCTATCGAACACTCGCGAGCGGGGACGCTCGCACTGTAAAGAATTTGCTTTTTTGCAAAAGTGAGATGCTCCCTATTCTTCCCTCTTCCCTCTTCCTTCTTCCTTCTTCCTTCTTCCTTCTTCCTTCAAGATATAAGTAAAATAATGCCAATTGATGAGAAAACAATTCAAATAGGGTCACTGGAATGGTTTTATCGGGAAGCAAATCCGGTAAACGAAAGTGATAAATCACCAGTGTTGCTGCTGCACGGTATACCGTCCCAAAGCTTTACCTGGACTGCGATTATGCCAGATTTGGCGACGAGTGGATTTCGATCGATCGCGCCGGATTGGGTGGGCTACGGGCGATCGACAAAACCAGACAAACGCGACTTTGCTTATACTCCCGATGCCTTTGTAGACGCCCTCACAGGCTTTATTCAAACCCTAGAAGTAGACCGAGTTTCCCTAGTCGTCCAAGGATTTTTAGCATCTGCCGGCATTCAATACGCTTTACGAAACCCCGATAAGATCGATCGTTTAGTCATTATAAATACACCAATTTCAGCAGATATCAAATTGCCTTGGAAAATGCAGCAGTTGGGGCTGCCTTTTATTGGCGATATGCTGACGCAAGACCCACTTTTGGTGGACAGAACCCTCGAAGGCGGAAGTCGCATCAGGGTATTAGACAAGGATTTAGATGTTTACCGACGCCCGTTTTTGAAGAGCTCGGATGCAGGGCGATCGCTAATGAACACCATCCGCAACATTCAACTGCCAAAGTCAATGGCAGAAATTGAATCCGGCTTACAAGGATGGACAAGCCCAACCTTATTTGTGTGGGGTTTAACCGACCCTTGGCTGAGTGTTGAACCAGCTAAAAAATTAGTCAATTCCATGAAAAATGCCGAGTTAGTCACCCTAGAAGAAGTCTCCCATTATCCTCAAGAACATTGGTCAGAAAAAGTTGGCGGTGCTCTGATAACTTTTCTGCGCCGTCAAGAGGTAACATAATATTTTGTACCTAACTCTCGGTGCTAAGTCGGGGCGGTACTCCCATACCCGCCCGCAACGAGAAATCTAAAATCTAAAATCTGAAATCGATATGACTCGTCCCCGTTCATTTTTAGCCTTGATGATGGCCTGTTTGATGGCATTTCTGGTTAGTTGCAGCAGTGTCGAAGTAAAAGTTCCCACAACTTACACAACAGCCCAGATCCAACAGATTCAGCGCTATGTTCCTACTCTGACAGAGTTCCGATCGCGCATGAACAACCTAGGAACCCTAATTCAGAAAAAAAATTGGATTGATGCCAAAACTTACATTCACGGGCCTCTCGGCGAATTGCGCGGCACCATGAAAACCGTGTCGGGCAGTTTGTTGCCGAAATCTCAACAGCAAGCTATGGATTTGACCAAGAGTTTGTTTGCTGATTTGGTAGAGATTGATAACGCTGCTAAAATGGCTGACAATGCCAAAATCACCGCTAGTTATAGCAAAGCTGTGAAGGATTTCGATACTTTCTTGCAGCTACTTCCTAAAGCCTAATCGCTTTAGTTTGTCGCGCAGATCGGACGTAGGGTTGAAACCTGGTTTACACACAAAAACACGGCGGTTGAAACCGCGTCTACACAGACGAACACGGCGGTTGAAACCGCGTCTACACACACGAAGTCCGCCTCCGCGGACTGAAGAAAATAACGTAAAACGTAATTTTTACTGCCACGGCGGTTGAAACCGCGTCTACACACACGAAGTCCACCTCCGTGGACTGAAGAAAATAACGTAAAACGTAATTTTTACTGCCCGTTCTTCAACCCGCGGAGGCGGGTTTCGTTTATGTAGCCGCGGTTTCTAACCGCCCGGTATTCTTCTGTACAATCTAAAATCTAAAATCTAAAATC
The DNA here is from genome assembly GCF_020738785.1 of Microcoleus sp. PH2017_05_CCC_O_A. NCBI lineage: Bacteria > Bacillati > Cyanobacteriota > Cyanophyceae > Oscillatoriales > Microcoleaceae > Microcoleus > Microcoleus sp. PH2017_05_CCC_O_A. The sequence goes on from NZ_JAEQCB010000003.1 coordinate 8,473, forward strand.
TAAAATTGAATGGTTCGCATTGCAATTATTGGTTGCGGTATTGTCGGGGCTTCGATCGCCTTTGAACTAAGTAAATTTCCCGAATTAAAAGTCACTGTATTCGACAAACAGCCCCCAGTACAAGGTTCTACAGGTGCAGCCCTCGGCGTTTTGATGGGAGTTATCAGCCACAAAACTAAGGGCAGAAATTGGCATTTAAGGGAAACCAGCCTTCAGCGCTACGAAACTTTGATTCCTGAATTGGAAGCAGCTACGGGGCGGAAAATTCCATTTAACAAACAGGGAATTTTGCTGCTGTGTTCGGAAGGAGAAGATTTAAGTAAGTGGGAAAAGCTAGCAGCAACTCGCAAGTCTCAAGGTTGGAAATTAGAACTTTGGGAGGTGGAACAAGTGCGCGAGTTTTGCCCTCATCTTGATTTAAATCATAACATAATTGCTGGGATTTATTCGCCTCAAGACCGGCAAGTCGATCCAACTACTTTAACTTTAGCTTTGGTTGATGCTGCTAAGCTCAATGGAGTTAATTTTCAGTTTGGGGTAGAAGTTCAAGGCATCAAGAGCGGGCAAGATGCCTGTTCCACAACAAACTCCCTATCTTGTGGAACAGGCATCTTGCCTGTTACTGAAAATAGTACCAACCCCACAATAAACTTAATATCTTGTGGAACAGGCATCTTGCCTGTTACTGAAAAATTCGATCGACTAATTGTATCTGCTGGCTTAGGTACTGCTGCTGTCACTGCATCCTTAAATCAATTGGTGGACATTCGCCCGGTGTTGGGACAAGCGCTGCATTTGCGGTCAAAAAATCCCTTAGGAAACCCAGATTTTGCGCCAGTAATTACCTGCGATGACGTTCACATTGTACCTTTGGCAAATCAAGAATGTTGGGTAGGGGCGACGGTGGAGTTTCCCGAAAACGGCGGGGAAGTGCAGGCAAATGCTGATATGTTGGATGAAGTGATGGCAAGGGCGATCGCACTTTGTCCAGCCTTAGCCGAAGCTGAAATCATCCGAAAATGGTCGGGATTGCGCCCGCGCCCCGAAGGACGCCCAGCCCCAATTATCGAAGCGCTTCCCAGTAACAGCAAGGTTCTCATCGCTAGCGGCCACTACCGCAATGGTGTTCTGCTGGCCCCTGCTACCGCGCGATCGATCCGAGAGATGATTTTGCAATAATTAACAAATGTTAATATAATCAATAAAGTGGTTGAAACCGCGTCAACACGAGACTTTACCCGAGGAGTGCGGGTTGAAGACTAGGTAATTGAAATTACGTTATCTTCTTGAGTCCGCGGAGGCGGACATTGTTTGTCTAGGCGCGGTTTCAACCGCCGTCATATCTTACATCTAAAAATGTCCGAAAAACCCTTAGGAAAGCCACGCATTTTGTGGCGAGTAATCTTGCTATCTGGAGTCAGCTTGCTGCTATATTACGGCTGGTACAAATGGATTATTCAAGAAGAATTGCGGAGTTATAACGGCAAGGGTTGGTCGGGGACACTTTGCTTATTGCCCTTTGTTTTAGGAGTAGCCATCCCCCAAGCTTTGCGGATATTCGACCCCGACGTTCCCGGATGGTTTGGTTGGTTTTCCTTCGTAGGAATTGCTTGGATTTACATCGTGCAGTTCAAACTTTATAACACAGTTAACGAACTTTATCGCCAAGAAGGAATTAAAGAACCGCTAACAGTTTGGTGGATGTTTGTACCAGGTTTAAATTTAATTGTTGGCTTGCGGCAAATTCATTTCTTAAGCCAGTTTTGGGCAAGAAAACAGGGCATTGAAGTCAAGGATAACTTGGCCGAAAGCCTTCCTTTTCTGTCAGCTAACGCTTGAGGTAAAACTTTTCACACCGATATCATAGGTTTGTAGTGAGGACTTCAGTCCTTTCCATTTACACCGGAATAATGATTTTTCGACTGTAGTGCGATAGACAAATTAGGTACGTAGTTGCGCTTTAGCGCTCTTTATAAGATTAGGAAAGAGCGCTGAAGCGCAACTACGTACCTTGGCCCAAATGCGAGCCGACCTTTCTCTATGTTTGAGTTAGTTAATTAGGACTAAAGTCCTCACTACGAACCTTTTAATCAGCAAAACCGATTCGGTAAATTAGCAAGAATAAGTTTAAGTTCCGGTTCATTAACCCGCTTAATTGCTTTCGGAATAGTTACCCACTGTCGCTTTCTACAGCTAGCTTCCGGCCATTTTTCCAGAACAGTTTGTACTTGCAGTAAAAATACTTCTACCTGACAAATATAGCCAGACTTTTGGTACTCATAAGTTCCCAGCAAATCAGGGAACACCTTACCCAACAAACCTGCTTCTTCCCAAGCTTCCTTAGCAGCAGAATCTTGAGGAGTCATATCAGGTTCAATTAATCCTTTAGGAATCACCCAACGCTTACCCGTTGAAGAAGTAATCACCATTACTTCAATTTGTCCGTTTTGAATGCGGTAGGGAATGACAGCCGATTGTTCTACCAATACAATAGTTCTTGTACTCATGATTTATGCAATCTTTAGGGTGCAAAGGCTGCTTCAACTTGATTGACAGTTGAAGATTCAAAACAAAAAAGTTGATACACCCCGATTATCTATTAGAACTTACCCACCGATACAGCAAAATCAGTTCCTTTTATGAAAAATAATTGCTGAAAGCTATTTTTTCATAAAAAAAGCCCGGTTTATTTATTGAGTGGGATTGCTTAAGTTCTATTTGCGCTCTCAGTCGAGACAATAACTAAGTCAGAAATAGAAATATGTAGGATTTTACCTGTGCTTAAAATACCAAACTTCAAGGCAATACAGCTAAAAAATAAGATTATTTTAATAACAGGGCGATCGCCAATCGCAAACTGCACCCAACACAACTAACGGCGTTTCGAGACTTTTGGCAAATTCATCCACAAAATAGATGGCTGCTGTTGACGTCGCCCGAAACAATCCTCGATCGTAGCGACAATCGAGCGAGCGACGCACCTTACAAAATTCACTGACCAGAAAGAATTGGTTGAAAGTCGGAACCCTGATCGGGAGAAATTAAAATCAGACTATTCATTACTCCAATCCTCTTCCTTCTAGGTAGAGGTCGCTCTCAAACTGTCAACTGTCAAGCGGTCAACTGTCAACTGTTGAACTAATCTTTCTTCGCCTTAGCCTCCAGATTTTCCATCCGACTCTTCAAATCTTGATTGTCCTTTTTAACCTGATCTAACTCCTCGCGCAACTGCTTCACCGCCGCATCAGAACCAGCATTTTTCTGCACTCTTTGCACAGCTTCATCAGCCATCATGCGGACGCGGCCGTCTGGAGTTTGGTCAGCTAAAGAACGTAAAATTCTGATAGCTTTGCGAGTTTCCATCTGTCCTAAACCGACAACAACAGATACTTGAGTCAAGAAAAAAGTCTCTTTAGAAAGTTCTGCCAATCGATGCAAAATCCGTTCCAAATTGAGCTTAGTTTGACCTGTCGAAATTGTCCCCAAAGAGCGAATTGCAGCCAAGCGCAAAGCTTGCGGAGTACCGACGGCTGTGTATTTCAAAATCAGGTTGAGCGCATCTTCCGAAGTTTTCATTTGCGCCAAACCGGAAATAGCACCCGATCGCACAACCTCATTCCAGCCCTCACGCTCCTTCAAAACCAATTTTAACTCTTTGAGTACCTGTTCGTCCGTGGGTTTTTCGTCGGGGTTAGCACCTGCGATCGAACCCATAGCACTCGCTGCGGCCGCTTCTACATAATAGCTGTCATCGCCTTTTTCAACGATCGACCTCAGCGCCTTATAAGTCTCGTGAGTCTTGATTTTACCCAGCGCATTCACCACCGCACGGCGAACCCGAGCATCTTTATCCTTCAAACCAGTTACTAAACCATCAAAAGCTTGGTCGAGTTTAATATCAACCAACTGACCGGCTACTTCCGCCCGCACAGCCCAAAACGGCTCTTTTTTGAGAACTTCTGACAGCGCTTTCACAGCTTCCAAGCCTCCCTTTTTCGCCAAAGCGTGGGCGGCGTAAATCCTAGAAACCGGGTCTGGATCGAACTGTAACTGAGCTTTAAGTTCGGCAACTCCATACTCTAGAGCAACTGTTTTTAGGTATTTATTGCCGACATCAAAACTGATATATGCGGGCTTCTCTTCTAGCGGAAAATAGAAACTTTGCTCGCGTTCGTGAACTCGAACCGTGAAAGTTTTTATATTAGCAGCATTTCGCTCATCTGCATCTTTTTCTGGTTTGTAACCGAAGCCGATCGGAATTTTTAGGTCAAAGACATCTTTGCTGTTCCCGTTACCATTTTTGTTGTCTTTTACCTGAGTTTGGGTAATAGTAACCTTGGCTAATTTGCTGTCGCCGTCCCAGGAATAAGCAACTTTGTAATCTGGATGACCGCCACGATAAACGTACTGGTCAAACAAAAATGTCAGATTGCGACCGGTAGCTTTTTCGATCGCCCTTAGCAAATCGATCGTTTCCACAGTTTGGTGAGCGTTATCGCGCACAAAAGTGTGAATTGCTTTGTAAAATAGTTCGTCGCCCAACTCGGCGCGGATCATGTGATACACGCAAGCGCCTTTTTCGTACAAATGGCGATCGTACAATTCAATTGCTTCGCGGTAAACGTGAGTCACCATCGGGCGGCGGTAGCGAGAACTGTCTTCAGCTAAATAATTGCGGGCTTCACCTAACATATAATAAGCCGCATCTTCTTTGCCGTATTCTTGGTCAGTCCACAACACCTCACAATAGGAAGCCATGCCTTCTTTGATCCAAGCATGAGACCAATGTTTAATTACTACTAAATCGCCGAACCATTGGTGAGCTAATTCGTGGGCGACCAAGCTTTCTGTACCGCGATTGTCCAGGCTGGCGCGTTCATCTAACAAGCACCTATCTGTTAGCAAAGTTGTCGAAGTATTTTCCATGCCGCCGAAGATGAAATCATCGACGCAGACTTGAGCGTATTTAGGAAAAGGGTAAGGATAGCCAAATGCTTTAGAGAAAAATTCAATCATTTTCGGCGTTTTGCCCATGCTGCGCTTACCGTCAGCTTCGCGACCTTTTTCGACGTAATAATTAACAGGTTTGCCGTTCCATTCGTCTTTGATTTCAGCAAAATCTCCGACTGCTAAGGTCATTAAATATGTCGGGTGGATTTGGGTTTGCGACCAGTGATAAATCTTGTCGTCGCCATCGTTTTTTGTGCTAACTAATTCGCCGTTGGATATTGCAAAAAGTTGTCTGGGAACTTGCACGCGAATTTCGGAAGTTGCCAACTGTCCGGGATAGTCGAAACAGGGAAACCAGAAGCGAGAATCTTCGTCTTCGCCTTGAGTCCAAACTTGTGTTGGTTTGTCGGGATAGTGTTTGTCTGGCCCGACAAAATAGAGGCCGCGCTGGGGTTTTTCGACCGAGTATGCGATCGCAATTGTAATCGGTTCGTAAGCTGTTGTTGGTTCGTGCAGTTGAATTTGCAGCACTTCGCCGTCGCTGTCGAAATTCTGCTCGGTTTCCCCGACTTTGACAGATTTAATGTTCAGGTTGACAGCATCTAAGGTTAATTTGTCAATACCGCTGCGGACTGGATTTATGCGGATGCTGCAAGTGCCGCGAAAACTTTGTTTGGGAATATCGAGCACTAAATCGAGGAAAATATGCTCTACTTGTCCGGGGCGATCGGGGTTGTAGTGGGGTCTAGCACCGGGCATCTCGAAGGATTTGTGGCTGTTTTCAGAATCAAAGTAAGTGTGTGACATTGTGATGGAGGAGTTGTGAGTCGATCGGCGATCGCAGGCAGCAGCTATCGGGCGGAACTGCCAGCTTAATTACAGAGTAGCGCGTCCTAGTTGCTGTTGTCGCTAATGTTGTTAAAAATTCAGGCGATCGTTGCCAGGATGGAAAAAAAGATTTTTCAGTTACAATATCAGTAAGGCTAATGTCTGCAATCATCAGCCTGCCATTGAAATTGAGAGGGTAAATCTGCATGACAGCTACACTATCAGTTCCCAGTGCGATCGAATCTTGGCTAGGCGACGAAGCCGAAGACTTGCTCACCCATCAAGCAAAAATTTCTAAAGATTTGTTGCACCTGCCCGGCCCGGATTGGGTCGATCGCATTTTCGCTCAAACCGATCGCTCTCCTCAAGTTTTGCGATCGCTCCAGCAACTTTATTCTAGCGGACGCTTGGCAAATACCGGCTATTTATCAATCCTGCCAGTAGACCAAGGAATCGAACACTCAGCGGCCGCTTCTTTTGCACCAAATCCCATCTATTTTGACAGCGAAAACATCATCAGACTAGCAATCTCCGCAGGATGCAATGCTGTCGCGACAACTCTTGGAGTATTAGGAAGCGTATCTCGCAAATACGCGCACAAAATCCCTTTCATTCTCAAACTCAATCACAACGAACTGCTAACTTATCCCAATCAATCCGACCAAATAATGTTTGCTTCCGTCGAACAAGCTTGGAATTTGGGAGCCGTTGCAGTCGGAGCCACAATTTATTTTGGTTCCCCAGAATCGACCAGGCAAATCCAAGAAATCAGTCAAGCTTTTGCCCACGCTCACGAGTACGGAATGGCAACAATTCTGTGGTGTTATCTCCGCAATGATATCTTCAAACAAGACAAAGATTATCACACAGCCGCTGATTTGACCGGGCAAGCAAATCACTTGGGAGTGACAATTCAAGCTGACATTATCAAGCAAAAATTGCCGGAGTGCAACAACGGTTACGAAGCTGTTGCTAAAGCTAGCGGTCATAGTTACGGCAAAACCGACAAGCGGGTTTATACTGATTTGACGACGGATCACCCGATCGATCTAACCCGCTATCAAGTCCTCAACTGTTATGCAGGAAGGATGGGTTTAATCAACTCCGGCGGTGCTTCGGGAAAAACCGATTTTGCCGAAGCAATTCGCACGGCGGTAATCAACAAACGCGCAGGCGGCTGCGGCTTAATTTCCGGCCGCAAAACTTTTCAGCGTCCGTTTGAAGAAGGCGTAAAATTGTTTAACGCCATTCAAGACGTTTATTTGTCGCCCGAAATCACGATCGCCTAAAACTTCACAGCACACTAAAATTAGGGTGCGTGCCGCGCACCCAATGCTATAAGGTTCGTAGTGCGGACTTGAGTCAGTAGAATAAAAGCAAGGTTCGTAGTGCGGACTTTAGTCCGCAAGGTGCATCTCAATGCAAGCGAATATATCCGTAGGGGCGAAGCATGACCGCAGTCAATATGAGATGATAACTAATAACTTATATGCGGTCATGCTTCGCCTACTAATCTACCGGACATGATATCAGTTCTAATCTCAAGCAAAAAAGTTGAGGAAACGGTCTGATTTCCATACTGTGCAACTATCAACTGTCAACTATCAACTGTGCAACTGTCAACTGTCAACTATCAACTGTCAACTATCAACTATCAACTGTCAACTATCAACTGTCAACTGTCAACTATCAACTATCAATGAGCGGTATAACCCCCATCAATTACCAATTCAGAACCAGTAACAAACTTCGATTCATCCGATGCCAGATAAAGAATACCGTAAGCAACATCATCAGGTTCACCCACGTGTCCCACCGGATGTAAGCTATCAAGAATTTTCCGTCCTTCAGTCACATCACCTTGTTCGGCCAACAACTTCTCTACCAGCGGTGTCCAGATAAATGCCGGATGAACTGAATTAACCCGAATCTTATTTTTGGCATACAATAGCGCATCTGTTTTGCTCATCAACCGCACTGCTCCCTTTGAGGCATGATAAGGAGGCATATCCGGGCCGCCAACCAATCCGTAAACAGAAGACAAATTAATAATGCTGCCACCTCCCGTTTCTAGCATCGAAATCAAAACGTGTTTAGTACAGAGAAAAACACCATTTACATTTATTGCCATCAACGAATTCCATTCATCTTCGGCGATTTCGTGGGTGGGTTTATTGATACCAACAATCCCTGCATTGTTCACTAAAATGTCAATTTTGCCCCACTTTTCTCGAACTTCAGACACCACCTGTTTAACGCTCGCTTCTTGTGTAACATTTAGATGCCAGTATTCTGCTTTTCCGCCTTTTTCGGTAATCTCTTCTACCAAACCTCTGCCTTCCTTCTCAGCTATATCCGTTACCGCTACACAGGCTCCTTCTTTCGCCAGCAACAGACAAGTCGCCCGACCAATTCCCGAAGCGCCACCTGTGACAACCGCAACTTTCCCTTCTACTCTATTCATAAAAACCTCTTCAAGAAATGAGTTAAAACTGTGACATCGGATACACCAACTTGGCTACAAGTATGATGTAGCGAAACTAACCAATTTGCCGATCCATCCCGACACCAACCAGGCTACAGGTATAATGTGGGGATTCTGGCGAATATGCTACGCAAATAGTATAGTGTATCAGGAACCTGCTTGTACGATGTGTGGGTTGAACCAAGCCACAATTACTTGTTGTAACTCAATCAATTTTTGTCGAAGTATGGCATTCGCGCGATCGTCCACGATCGGAAGCGAGAACCAGGGAGATATCAGAAAACTAGGATTTAACGTTCAGATTTTTATTTTAATTAAGGCTCGCGAATTAAATAACTTACAATTTTAATTGTGATGTGGGATGGGCCAGAAGAACCCGTCCAAAAAGGGCGGACTCGACATCCTACAAAATTGTGAAAGTTATTTAATTATCATTCCTAAGAGGCTGATGGACGCATTTTTGAAGGCTGGTAAACCGCAGATGTCCGGCAGGGCGGCGTAGATATTTTTTGGTGAATCTGGGTTTTGAAGAGGGCGAAGCATGACCGCATATAAGTTATTAGCTATAATCTCATGTTTACTGCGGTCATGCTTCGCCCCTACACATATATTTGCCTGTCTAAAAAATACACCCATAACGTTAAAAATTGTCCGGAAATTAATGTAAGTAAATTGTCAGACAAATAACTTTTAAAAGCTTTGGTTGGAATCAAAATTTCCCAATTAATGAGAATTCAATCGACCCGCAATACACAGCCTAGAAACTACCGGAGCATGACTCCACAAGTGATAACTGCGGTTGCGAGCATCAATCCACCAGCTAGACCATAAGTTGTACCTAAACCCGCCCATTGACTCAAAGGTTGACTGACAAATGGTGAAATAAATTGACCTAGGAAAAAGCTGGTGGTAAGTCCGCCCAAAATTAGCCCTCGCAGAGATGCGGGAGTTGATGAGGTCAAACATACGTTCATACATTAACTGCTGGAGATAAAACGGAATTTGCACCGGAATCATGTAAAACACGATTTGAGTAAGCAGTGCAATACCGTAGGTTGTCAGTAGCAGCGTCCGCGGGACTGGCTCAGAGGCGATCGCACCCGTTTGTTGAACAGCATCTTGATGGCGATCGGGTTCGGGAAGTACCAGCAAAATTAATGGCAGAATCAACCACGCCATCAGGTAAATTAGAAACGGTTGCCGCCAATTGCGATCGGCCAAATAGCCGCCGAGGGTGAGAAAAATCATGCCGCCGAACCCCATGAAAGCTGCTTGCAATCCCAGGAATTGCGATCGAGCCGCACCGATGTAATAATCAGCAATCAGCGTGGTTGCAGTCGTCATAATACCTGCCACGCTGAAGCCCAGGAGCATCCGTCCCAGCAAAATTAGTCCAATTTGATCCAACAGGAAGCCAGAGCTGCCTGCGAAGCCATAGAGAAACACAGATAAACCCAGCAAGCCTTTGCGCCCAAAGCGATCGATCGCAATTCCGGCAATGGGCGCACCGATCGCGATAAACAAAGCTGGGGCTGTCAACACCAATCTCACCCAATAATCGGCATTAGGAACAGCCGAAAAGTGCTGCCGCATTGCTGGGAGGGAAGGGGCGATCGTGGCTCCTGCCATCACGGTTAGGGTGCTGACTAGCAGCAGGGTTGCTTTAACGAGAAAAGTGTCAGAGCTGCGTGGTTTCATAGATTATGAGAGGAAATTATCTGCCTTTATCTGTGTGGATCTGCTTGTCATTTGCGATCGACCTATCAAATTGTTACATACCAAGATTTTTTTTCACCCATCTGCTTAGATCGACCCCAAATATCAGGCAGGTAAACACAGATGAGCGCAGATAATTTCAGGGTATTTTGGAGATAATGCAATTTCTGTCTATTCAAAATGGTTGACTAGGGTTTGAAGTCGATTATAATCTCACATCTTGTACCATTCTGAATAACAGACAAGATGCCTGTTCCACAAAGAATGGATTTCTTGTGGAATGGGCTTCTAGCCCGTTCCTAAAAAGCTAATTGGGAATGGTGCAAGACCTCAGTTATAATCCTACTTGACCAATGTATTCTGCTACAGAAGTTACTGCGAGCGGCGGATATTGAATCTTCGCAATATTTTCTAGCTTGCCCTTACCATAAACCATCGTGAATAGATACACATCTTAAATTTAAAATCTAAAATCCTAACTTATTTTTTTGAAAAAAGCTATATAATTAAAAGATGCCTCACAGCCTGATTTTAAACCTACTGCCAGTTGCACCAATCCCATCCCAATTTTTAACGGGACGGCATCTCCACGCCTTATTTCTCAACCTTGTGAGTGCTGTAGACAGCGATTTGAGCGCGTACCTGCACGACCAATCAAACGAAAAAGCTTTCACATTAAGCCCTTTCCAAGTAAGCAGAAAAGAAACTTACAAAACTAGCAACCCACAGCCACAAAAGAGAGTTTTGCCTCCGGCTGCGCGCACTATTTTGCAGACCCTACAGTGGGAACACAAGCAAGCAATTGGGGAAAATACAGCGATTTGGTGGCGCATTTCTCTGCTGGATGACGGTTTGTTCGATCGCCTAACTCAACTGTGGCAGCAACTCAACTTCGAGCGCCCGTGGCATCTGGGCCCGACAGATTTGTACGTGACTAACATTGTCAGCCAACCCACTGCAAACCAGCCGTGGGTAAACTTTTCCAGTTACGACGAATTGTTTGACAAAGCTTCGGAAACTGAGCGCCAAATTGCGTTTACCTTCTGCACTCCTACTAATTTTCGGCAAGGCGTGTACGATAGTGCGATGCCAAGTAGAGAAAGTGTGTTTGGCAGTTTGGCAAATCGTTGGAACAAGTATAGCGAAATTGCGATCGAATCTACTTTCACAGAAGCTATTTTTCCCAGTTTCTTCGATATCCGCACCGAAGTTTGTACGGATTCTCGCAGTAAATTTATTGGTTGCGTCGGGGAAGTTAGTTACCGAATTATGGGAGATGTCAATCCGCTTGCTGTCAAGCAAATTAATGCTTTAGCAGATTTTGCACTTTACAGCGGAGTCGGGCGCAAGACGCCGATGGGAATGGGAATGACGCGCCGATTGCCAAATTTTTAATTATTCACTTTTCTGCTTAATTTCACTGACAATTTCATAAACATCAGTGTCGGGAATTTTTGCAAACAAAGGCGTCATCTGCTTCAATATTTGCTGATAAGATTCGCTTTGATTGGCAGCCATCTCTTCTACGCTTTCCCAAAAAATGATGGCAATACCTTTGTCTGTATTGGGCAATTGCAGTAGGTATGCTCCCTTAAATCCTGTGGCATAAGTCGCAACCGCTTTGCCAAAAAGTTCTTCGGCTTCTTTGAATTTTCCTGGTTTAAATTCGCCAATGGCAACGTAGGCAAACTGATGTCTGAGAAAGTCTAAAAATTCTGACATATCCTTATTCCTCAAAAAATCGTGATATACCAAGTTATATTTTAGGCGATCGCCAGAAAATTGTAAAATTCGCCCCTTTAGTAGCTTCGCGCTCAGCACAGCCACGGATTTATGAGATATTGCAGCTAGCTGCGATCGCACTTTACCCGTAAAAACACGTAAAAAACGGTTTTTTGCAATAACCCTATTGAAATTTGTAGAACTTATCTGCAAAAATTCTAACAGAAAAATATCAATAAAGTAAATAATCGCTACAAAAAATGCCAAAAATATTAGTAATTGAAGACAATAACTTAATCCGAGAAACCGTTTTAGAAATTCTGAACTTGGGCGATTTTGAAGCTGTCGGCGCCGAAAACGGAAAACTTGGTGTCGAGTTAGCGATCGCCCAAATTCCCGATCTAATCTTGTCTGATGTCATGATGCCGGAATTCAACGGCTTTGAAGTTTTCGCGATTTTGCGATCGCACCCTGCCACCGCCAGCATTCCGTTTATTTTTCTGACAGCCTCCGAAATGGAAAAAGCCCTCGAACTCAAAGCAGACGGCTATCTCAAGAAACCTTGCAGCATGACAGAAATCCTCGGGGCGATCGCAACTCAACTAGAAAAACCGACTGTTACCAACCCAAAATATCAAAAAATACAAGACAATTCCGCCCGCTCAAATCTCAGCTCGCGCGCCAGGAATCAAAAATCTCGCTTTGAGATTGCATCGCTTTGCTCCCAATGACGCCCGCAGTAACATTACTGATACATAAATTCAGGGAATATCAAATTGGTTCCAGCCGGAGGTGACTTAGACTGGGTATGTTGATTTGGTAAAAAAGTCATGAAGGCACAACCCAAAGGCCGCCTAGTTTGGAATCACTCTACCCACCTTCCCGGTTTGATACCAATTTTAGAGCGCCTCACTCTCATAATGGGCATTCAAACCGTTACCCCAGGCGTCATTAACAAAGTTAAAGGACACATCCCCCACATGACATTAAGAGTGTCAGTACCCATTCGCGGGGGATTTAAAATCATTGCCAGACAAGGCAAAACCGTACAAGAAGTCTTTATATTAACCACTCTCACACAAAGGGACTTGGAAGAGACGATCGCCCAAACCCTAGCCAAATGACAATTTTTCCTTAGCAAGCAAAGCCCGGGCTCTAACTGCCAAAGTTTCATCGCTTTGGGCTATTTCCTCAAGTTTTGCCGAAACTTCCGCTAACCAATCCGGTTTAACAGTCGCAGCACCAGCCAAAGCTTGCAAACCTCCCGCCGCTGCGTAGCGAACCACCCATTCCGGATCTCGGGACGCTTGCAGCAGCGTTTTCACAGTGCGAAGTTGAGCGTCTAAAGCTTGTTCTGCGGGCATCAGTTCCCAGCAAATCGTTCCCAAACCCCTAGCCGCCGCCCGCCGCACGCTCAAAGCAAAGTCATTCGCCGCCGCATCCAGCAAAATCTCTAAACCCCTAGGATCGCCAATTCCCGCCAAAGCCCGAACAGCCCAAGCTCTCGCTCCGTAATTGTAGCCGTCAAGCTGTTCTAGAAGTGGCTGTACCGCAGGTTCTCCGATTTGAATCAGCCCGTCAACGGCGGCAACGGCAGCTCCTGGGTTGTTGTAACCGAGGACTGTAATTAATGTGGGAATTGCTTCTTGTGAAGAAGCGGCCGCCAGTGCTTTTACTGCGTTTAACAAGCCCTCGGAAGAATCTGCTTGTTCTACAGATTGAATTAGTTCTAATGCCATTTACTTATCAAATGTATCGTGACCATTGTAATTGTAGGTTGGCTCGATCGCGCGATCGAACTTTTTGTTGCGTGGGTAAGGAGCGGTGATTAACTTGAAAAGCTTCCCCAGCTCGAAATAGGACAATCTTGGTTAAAGAGTCGAATTCGCCAAAAACTCGACTCCATACCTGCGCTAGGAATTCTTGCGCTGTGCATCCTCACCCTCTTGACGCTTCCTATAAGCCTTAGCCCAAGCATAGCGCTGCGGATCTTTTTTAAGCAGATATTCCACAACTTGCCGACGCTTATTCTCATCCTTAGTATTTTTGACAACCTGCTTGAGTTCGGAATCTATATCTTCTGATTCAGCACCGCGTTTAATTGCCTCCTTAAACCAACGCTCACCCTCTGAAAATTGACTCCGCTCAAAACAAATAGCTCCCATCAAAGTGTAAGGATGATGACTCTGAGGCTGATACTCAATAGCTTTGAGCGCGCACTTTTCAGCATCACCTAGTTTATGAATATCTCGGAAAGCACCGCCCCTCGTTGTTAGCAAAGCTGACTTGAGCTTATTTTCTTTGATTTGGTCGAAGTCCAGATTTTCTGTCACCTTCAATGCACTGTTTGGTTCATCTGCCTTGCGCCAATGACTGCTGGCGTTGGGCAAGTTCCATTTGTTTCCAGTGCGCTCATATTCCTGCTCATAGAAACACGCTTCAAGCCTGTGGTACGCTATAGCAATCCTTCCATGACTAGCTAAAAGTTTTTGTTGTATTAACTGAACAACTAACACAGGATCTAGACGCTCTTCTTTCTCCAATTTTACCATAATTGCGTAAAACGGATCGAAGGGGAAATCACGATCTATAATCCGATACTTGACCTTGAGAGCAGCAAATTTCTTTTCTTGTGCAAAAGTAATTATATCCTCACGTCCATTCTTTTGTGACCAATCAATATCAGCCTCACTTAACTGCTCTCCCGATTTGATCTTAGACTTGAGACTAGCCGCATATTTGTCAATAGCAAAAGTAATTACATCCTCACGTCCATTCTTTTGCAACCAATCAATATCAGCCTCACTTAACTGCTCTCCCGATTTGATCTTAGACTTGAGAATAGCCGCATATTTGTCAAGCGCAAGAGTAATTGTCTCAGTCAGTTTACGCTTTTTAAGAAAGTTAATATCCTGCTCACCTAGCTGATTGTCTAAATCAATTTTTTTAAGAACTTTATACAGATGGCTAGAGAGGGATGAATCCTCAGATTCATTAGCTTTATACTTAACTTTCAGTTCAGCAAAGTGTCGTGTCTGTTCTATCTCCAAAACAAGATTAAGCGTTTCGCTAAGTTGATGCTCTTCCAGCCAGTTAAGTTCTGACTCGCTCAACTGCTGATCTACCTCAAGATTTTTCAGGACTTGATAGAGCGGACTTGATGCAGATGTTTCTGGGTATTCACTAGCTTTGTACTTATCCTTGAGTTGGGCAAATTCAGCTTCCCATACAGCTTTTTGTTGCCCAAAAATTTCGAGAGTATCCACCAGTTTGTTATTGACAAGCCAGTTAGCCTCTACATCACTTAATATTTCTCCTGCATCCAGTTGCTTGAGGATTTGATACAAGGGGCTATCCAGTGAACAATCTGGATATTGAGTTGCTCGGTACTTAGCCTTTAGTGCAGCAAATCGCGCCATCTCTTCAACAATAGCAACTATTTCAGTAAGCCCCTGTTCTTGCAGGTATTTAACTTCTAAGTCAGTTAGCTTATTTTCTGAGTCAAGTTTCCAAAGGATAGGATACAAAGGACTGGATAGCCGTAAATCGCGATGTCTGGTTACTTTGAACTTAGACTTGAGTTGAGAAAATTTAGCATCTAGTTTTCTTGGTTCTTCAGCCTTACGTAGTGGCTCTTGCTCGATAGCTTCTATTGTTTCCAAAAGCTCATGCTCTAATAACCAATTCCACTCGAAGTCGGTAATTTCAAATTCTAAATCAGCTTTTCGCAGAATGAGATAGAGAAGACTAGAGGGAGATGAATCTTCATATTTTGTGGCTTGATACTTAGACTTCAGCGCTGCAAAATGTTGCACCTGGACTTCAAAAGGATCGTTGCTCATGGTGAATCACCCGATTTATACTTCTAGCTGCTACACAACCATCTCGCAGCATTCCGCGATCGCCCGGAGTCAAAACCAAAACTTTTTTAACTGAAGACTTATGCAGATGGTAATATTATTTTAACACGAGCTATTTCACCAACTACAGCTATAAACCTCAGTATTTTTACTGAAATTTATAAAAATTCGTACCTAAAGCCTCGTTTTTAATTCCATCAAATCATCAGCCATCGGTTCACCCGAATAAAAGGGAGAAAATAGTAGTTCTCAACTGCCTGAAATACAGATAGGGGGTAGGGAAAGAGCACGGCGCTGTGTCCTGAAATCTGCTATGTCCTAAATATACGCCAGACAATTAAGAATCGCTAAAGCAATTCTATTGCAGTTATGAACGAATTTTTTTCAAAGTAAACTATCCATTAAGTTCATAACTTGGATAGCTTCATCTGACAAAGATAGTAATACTTGTTGATTGAGGTGATGCTCCAAAACTCCTTTTAGCGCAATCAATTTCATGCTATTTTCAGCTAAAGTTTCAGCAATAGCTGGCGCTGCGGGTAAATAGCCGATCGCCCCCAAGTCCATCAAAGCCGATCGCCTCAACTGCAAATTATCCCCATTCAAAGCAGTTACCAACCGATCTCCGTAAATGCGATCGCCAGTCAACTGATACATCGCTCGCGCCGAAGCGTACTGCACCCGCTCCACAGAATGCTCTAAAAAAGGTGAAATTAGCGGTATTGCCTCTGTCGCTTCCAGCGTACCCAAAGCTTCAATTACCGAGTCGTAAGGCTGCACGAGGTGCGATTTTCCAGGCACTCGCAGGGCTACAGCTACGCCCCCATCTAAGAGTTTCATCAGCGGTGGAATGGAATCGCGATCGCCCAGCATTTCTAGAGCTTGAGCCGCCGCTTCCCGCACGTAATAATCCGCGCATTCCAAACAGCGAGTTAGCGCCGGCAAGGCTTGTTTATCGCCCAATTTTCCTAGAGCTCGTGCCGCATTTCGCAGTAGGGAATAGTCGCCGATTTTTGTCTGTTCTGATTCTTCTTGCAAGGCGGCAATCAAAGCTGCAATCGCTGCCGGTTCCTTGACTCGAAATCTGCCTACCCACCAAGCAGCATAATAGCGGAGACTGTAGTCTTGGGAGTGCAAATTTGCGATCGCCTGTTCTATTGTTAAAGACTCGCCCTCAGCTACACCCGCTGGTGGTGAGTCGGATTCATCATAATTCATAGTCATAATTCATAGTGATTAGGGAAATCGGCGATTGAAATCGCTGCTAGACAAACAAAACCCGCCTGCGCGGGTTGGGGAAACTCGGCGATTGAAATCGCGTCTAGACAAACGAAACCCGCCTGCGCGGGTTGGGGAAACTCGGCGATTAAAATCGCCCGTTCTAGCGGACTTTGCTATTAATTATGATCCGACGATGATGCAGGCAATGATTCTGCGATCGCACAGAACCGGACAATCATAAAAAATTGATTTCTGCATCTAGTCGGATTACACTAGCTATTAGACCTTAGCCAATGGCCATTAATCTCTAGTAAATTTACTAATGACTAACGACCGATGACTACTGTTCGCGAGCGGGGACAGCACTAATAACTGATGACTAACGACTAAATTGGAGTAATGCTGGCGATTTTCCCGCCCAAGCGTTGAAATTTCTGCATTTGCGAGGACAAATCCTCACCAGGTACGATAAACGCCTTGCTGCTGTGGCGCACCCTGGGATAGCCACCCGTCCGAATGCCCGACACTTCAACGCGGAAAAGCCGCCCTTCTTTACCGTAAGCTGCCGCACCACCAAAACCGCTGCTGGGAGTTACGTTTTGTGTCGAAGACCGGTATGCCCAACCTTCGTTGCCACCAGAAGGCCCAACTACAGCAGTAGCGCTGTTAGTGCCTAATTCGACAGCTAAGCGGGAGTTATTTCCTTCGAGTTGAGATGTATCGCTGTTGGCATAGCCGCGATATAGCCGGAACATCCGGGTAAAACCAACGGTTTTTTGACCTGTCTGAGTGTTAAAGCCCCGGTAGTAAGGGACGATATTATCACCGAAACTTTCTTGATACTCTACTGAATCGATGTAAGAATCAATATCAGCATCGTAGCCTTCTGTTTGGTACAAATCTAAGTGATAAATTACTTCAGATTCGTCGTAGGGAGCGCGACCGAGCAAGTGTTTGTAGTTTAGTTCGATCGTCCGAGTTTGGAAGCTGCTGTACAAAAACTTGGTTTTGTACAGTTCCGATTTTGCCACTGCCCGCACAAATTCTCGCACCGTTAAACTGCCGTCTCGCAGGAGAGATTCAGCACTTGTCAGGCGCTCGGATTTCATCAAATAGTCGTTGCCCAGCACCTGACGGTAAACTGCACGAATCACAGTTTCAATGTCGTCTTTGGTGTAGTTCGGGCGCAATTCTACCTTAGGTGCATCGCTCAATGCGGATGTTCCCAGTCTGGACGCTGCTGTGGAAATAGCCACCAGATTTTCTCCTAAATTAATAACAAAAATTTAAAGCTTGGTTGAACTTGAGATTTTTAGGACTAAGGCCAAGATGTGTCAAATTTGGGTGCACTCCCGGCGCAGCTTGTATGTACACATCAATTAATCCTAATTTGCTAAAGACGTTTCAAAAAACATCTTTACATACAAACTTTAAGCTGTGGTAATACTTACCACTTTGCCACCACGTTTGTTGATTTGCTGCAAGCGGGTCGAAAGTCGATCGTAAGACACGAGATATTCGGTAGTTCTACACCGCACTTGGGGTGAAAACTTAGCCGCCGAACCTTCGATTCAAAAAACTTTTTCCGTTGACACTCTCAGCGCTCTTCGCGACTGAGATTCTTAAGAAATTTCGTTCTTAATATCCCTATTGCTAGGGTTCCTGGGCGCAATCCTCTTACCAAAAAATGGTGGGCTGCTATCCTTGCCTTTGGGCAAGCTCCTCAAGCGTTTAAGGGGCTAAGCCCTTGGTAACGCGAGAGTCCCCGCGTACCTTTAATATATGGTAGGAATTTGCTTCTCAGGTTTGCACCTGTGTATCCATCCCAACAATAGAGTGTAACGGCAAAAGCCCTTTTTACACTGCTAAAAATGTGAAAAATCAAGAAAGATTCACGGCGGTTAAAACCGCCCGTGCCGCTTTCATGGAAGGTCTAAAGACTCGCTCGTTTTCCGCTTGCCGAACTTTTTTTATAAGTTTCGGACTCAGGAACTCCCGCACAAAATCTTTAACTGAAATCTGCCCTTCCAGCAGGAAAGATTTGGCACTGGTAACTCGTTCGCTCGACATTAAATACTCGTTACCGAAAACTTGGCTGTAAGCGACACAAATTACTGCTTTCGCATCGTCTTGCGTCCACCGAGGGCGCAGTTCTACTCGTCTCGCTTTTTCAAATGCTTTTATTCCTAACTTTTCTGCTTTTCATGCTTGAAAAACTAAAAAGTTCTGAAAAAAGTATTTGGAAGACTCCGCTAAGATCGCAGATGCCCGGAATCGTAAACAACAGTTAACACTCAAGCTAACAGCAGCTTACATTTCCGGGCATCACGCAAATCTAGCTTAGAGCGTTGACTGCGTAGTCGAGGTAGGAATTGGCTTCAGTTGCAGCATCGCCACTCAAACCGTGGTTGGCTTTGATGTACTTGAGAGCTTCAACATACCAGCTAGGAGACAATTCAAATGTCCGGTTGATTTCGTCAATACCTGCAATCAGGTACTCATCCATTGGACCTGTGCCGCCTGCAACTAAGCAGTAGGTTACCATCCGCAGGTAGTAGCCGATGTCGCGGGAGCACTTAGCTTTACCGGTTGAGGTAGAAGCGTAGTTTGGCCCTTGCATTTGTTGAGTGTACGGGAACTTGTTGTACACAGCTTGAGCTGCACCGTCGATCAAGCGCGCAGAGTTGGCGCTCAAAGACTTGGCTGCTTCCAAACCTGCTGCTGCTTGGCGGAAACGACCGAAGGCTACTTGCAATTCGGTGCTGCTCAGGAAGCGGCCTTGAGAATCGGCGGCGGTTACTGCTTCAGTCAAAGGGGTTTTCATTGTTCTGGTGTCTCCCTAATGTTTTGTTTTGTTTGTACCAAAATGATTGCTTGCAAATAATGCGATCGCTCGCTTCTTTACAGGAAGAAATGTTCGGGCTCGCTATTTTTAGCCGACTGCATTAGCTGCGCGGTCGAAGTAGCTGCCGATTTCGGACATCAGCGAGCTGCAATCACCACGGGTAATGCCGTTGGGGTCGTTAGCAAGCGCGATCGCTGCTTCTTTCATTTTTTGTACGCCGGTTGCAACGGATGCACCTGGAGTTCCCAGAGCTTGGTATGTTTCGCGCAGACCGTTCAAGCAACGATCGTCCAAAACGCTGGCGTCGCCTGCAAATGTGGCGTAGGTTACGTAGCGCAAGATGATTTCCATGTCGCGCAAGCAAGCTGCCATGCGGCGGCTGGTGTATGCGTTGCCACCGGGGGCGATCAACTGAGGCTGTTCAGCAAACAAAGAGCGAGCTGCATTAGCGACGATTGTGGATGCGTTACCGGTGATGCGGTTTACTGCGTCAATCCGCTTGTTGGCGTCAGAAACCATGCTGCTGAGAGCATCTAGTTGGCCAGCAGCCAAAAATTCGCCGCGAGCGTCTGCTTGGGAAACCACTTTTGTAAATGCGTCAAACATGAACGAACTCTCCTACTTTGAGTTAATTGAGTTTGGTTGCGGTATAAAACCGTTAAGTTAAATTTGTTCAGGCTGTTGGGCCTGCAAGGGTTGAAGGTTGACGCCAGCTACTGCGCTGGCCGGCTCGATCTCTCCCTTTCCGCTACCTTCACTATTGTGACATTGCAACGGACATTTAAGAAACCTTAGAAAATTTTACATCTTTTATGAGATGCGACAAACCTTGTCAATCAGTGTTTTTGTTAACTTTCGCCTGTCGTTTCAACCCTCTGATAACCTTTATACAATGCTGGTTCCTCTTTGTTTATTACAAATTATTACGAAAACTTATTTCTGTGAGAAGGTAAATCGATGTGGGGCAAGTGGTGGCAAATCTAATCCCTGGGATAGATGCCAGATTGCAGCGGTAAACTGCCGATCGAGAGATTGTCTGTGATATTCGAGGGTTCGATGGGGAGAAAATCCGATGGGATTCGGGGATTAGGGCAGACAGGGAAAGGATTTGACGAGTTTCGATCCCTTGAAATATAGAATTCAAATGCAGCACAACATAAGTCTAGAGTTGGCTTCGATCGCCCTTTTTGTCACTCTGCCATCGCCCTGAATTGTCCCGTGGGCCGATCGCCTCTGTTGGCTTTCCCAGGGCAAAGCCGAATAGTGAAGAAAAGTTAACAAAATTTAAGTTTTGCTAAAACAAGCCCGGGGGAATAGGGAAAAAAGCAAAAATTATGTCCGATGCAGGATGTCGGCAGAATGTGGTGTTGGTAAAATCCAACAGATTGGCAGGGCGATCGGCACAACCTCAGCTTTTGAACGAAATATCACCATTTAAAGACAAAACTCAGCCGCTGGGTCTTGGGTAAAAGCCGGAGAAATTGCTAATTTTTAGTTGTAAGGTGGATAAGTGCTATCAGCGGTAGGTCTACAAACGGTGCGAGAGAGCCGCCAGACGCAGTGAAGTTGACAGCTTCCTGCTCTCTCGGCATCGAACCGGGGCCCAATACGAGTCTCAAGTTCAGCAGTTTTTGATTCAGAACTCAAAACTAAAAACTCTTTTACTGCCATCAGCCACATTCATCGGCTGTAACTTGTTCGGCCGCAGTCCCCTAATTGCCCCATGCTCGATCGTAATTTATGTCTTCAAATTCTCCATCTTCTTGGCACACCGTACCAATTGATAAAACCCTCCAGCAGCTAAGCAGTAACAAAGACGGGGGCTTGAGCAGCCAACAGGTGTCCGAACGCTTGCAGCAATACGGCCCCAATGAACTCGAAGAAACAGGAGGCCGCAGTGCTTGGTCGATTTTTGTCGATCAGTTCACCAACATCATGTTGTTGATGCTGATAGGTGTGGCGGTGGTTTCTGCATTCTTAGATATCAGGTCAAATACTTTTCCGAAAGATGCGATCGCCATTTTTGCGATCGTCATACTCAACGGCATTCTCGGCTATTTCCAAGAGCAAAGTGCCGAAAAAGCCCTCGCAGCCCTCAAAAACCTCTCTTCCCCCCTAGTCCGAGTCCTGCGGGACGGCAAAACTTCGGAAATCGCAGCCAAGGAACTCGTACCCGGAGACGTGATGCTGTTGGAGGCTGGGGTAAAAATAGCAGCAGACGGGCGCTTGATCGAAGCTTCCAACCTGCAAGTCAGAGAATCTGCTTTGACGGGAGAAGCGATCGCAGCTACCAAACAAGCCGATCTCGAACTTCCCGAAGATGCTTCGTTGGGCGATCGACTCAACCTGATTTTTCAGGGGACAGAAGTTGTTCAGGGACGGGCCAAGGCGATCGTCACCAACACCGGAATGCAAACGGAATTGGGCAAAATTGCCGCCATGCTTCAGTCAGTAGAAACCGAACCAACTCCCCTACAACAGCGGATGGGACAGTTGGGAAATGTTCTAGTCTCCGGCGCCCTAGGCTTAGTGGCAATTGTCGTCATCGGTGGGATGATTACCTTCAACAACGGCAGCATTGGGTTCGATACCAGCAGATTTGAAGAATTGTTAGAAGTTTCTCTCAGCATGGCTGTGGCTGTCGTTCCCGAAGGACTTGCGGCCGTCGTCACAGTTACTTTGGCGCTGGGAACTAGGCGGATGGTGAAGCGAAACGCTCTAATTCGCAAACTGCCGGCTGTAGAAACTTTGGGTTCGGTAACAACCATTTGTTCCGACAAAACAGGTACTCTGACTCAAAATAAAATGGTAGTGCAGCTACTATCTACAGGCGACTGCACTATCAGTGTTGCAGGCGACGGCTATGCCCCGATCGGAGATTTTACCGATCGGCATACCTCGACCCAAATTAATAATTTAGAAGAATATCCAGAACTCGAATCTTTATTAATTGCTTGTGCAGTTTGCAACGACGCAGTATTGCAGCACGAACAGCAAGAATGGAAGATTTTGGGCGATCCTACGGAAGGAGCTCTGCTATCTTTAGCGGGAAAAGCAGGCATTTATAGGGAAAAACAGTCTCAATTGCTGCCGCGCACGGCGGAGTTTCCTTTTTCTTCCGAACGCAAGCGGATGAGCGTAATTTGCGAAGTACCCGGACATTCGGGACATTCGGGCTTTCCCGCACCAAACGGACAGCAGCAGAATTATTTGATGCTGACGAAAGGTTCTCCCGAGTTGACTTTGGAGCGCTGTCAAGGAATTATAGTCGGCGATCGAGTACAACCTTTAAACCAGGAAATGCGCGATCGCATCCTCGCCGAAAACAATAACATGGCAAGCGGGGGTTTGCGAGTCCTCGGGTTTGCATACAAAATCTGGGAAAACGTGCCGCCCGAAGGTTCCGAGGAAATCAGCGAACAAGAGATGATTTGGCTGGGACTCGTCAGTATGCTTGACGCGCCGCGCCCGGAAGTACGGGAAGCCGTGGTGAAGTGCCGCGATGCAGGGATTCGGGTGGTGATGATTACAGGAGATCACCAGTTGACGGCACAGGCGATCGCCTACGATTTAGGTATTGCGACAGAGGGCGATCGAGTTCTCACCGGTCAAGAATTAGAAAAGCTCAGTCAAGAACAACTAAAACAACAAGTCGAACACGTCAGCGTTTACGCCCGCGTCTCCCCCGAACACAAATTGCGGATTGTCCAAGCTTTGCAAAGTTTAGGCAAATTTGTCGCCATGACAGGCGACGGAGTTAACGACGCGCCCGCCTTGAAACAAGCCGATATCGGCATTGCAATGGGGATTACCGGCACCGATGTCAGTAAAGAAGCTAGCGATATGGTACTCCTCGACGACAACTTCGCAACTATTGTCGCCGCCGCCGAAGAAGGGCGAGTCGTTTATACCAACATTCGCCGCTTTATTAAGTACATTTTGGGCAGCAACATCGGCGAAGTTTTGACAATTGCCGCTGCACCTTTATTGGGTTTGGGAGGAGTACCGCTGACGCCCCTCCAAATTTTGTGGATGAACTTAGTAACAGATGGCGTTCCGGCTTTGGCCTTAGCCGTGGAACCAGCCGAACCAAACGTGATGAGAAAACCTCCTTTCAGTCCGCGCGAAAGTATTTTTGCCCGGGGTTTGGGTTCTTACATGATTCGGATCGGGATTATCTTTGCAATTTTGACGATCGCGATGATGTCCTGGGCTTACGGATATACTCACACTCCCGGACACGGCGATCCAGATGCTTGGAAAACCATGGTATTTACTACTCTGTGTTTAGCGCAAATGGGTCATGCGATCGCAATTCGATCTAACACTCAGCTAACGATCGAGTTAAATCCCTTCACTAATGTTTTTGTGTGGGGAGCTGTGATTGTGACTACTGCTTTGCAATTAATGTTGATTTACGTTCCACCGCTGAGAGCATTTTTCGGAACTCACTATTTAACGCCTTTTGAATTGATGATTTGCTTCGGATTCAGCGCCCTAATGTTTGTCTGGATTGAAATGGAAAAACTGTTCGTGCGCTTATACAAAGCTCGCAAATAGTGTTAACGGCTGACGGATAATGAGCGCTGTTTCATTATTCGTTAGGTCGCTGACACTTGGCAAGATTTTCAACACCATCAAGTCATAGCAAGCACAACGATCCGCAAAAAATGGAATTCCACCGATTTGCCCTTGAATTAGGTAAGGTGCCCAATGCACACCCTACGATGACTGTATTACCAATAACTAATAACGAATAACAACTAACCAATAACAATATTATGTATTTGAAAACACTGCACCTACGGCAGTTTCGCAACTACTTCGATCAAAAGGTAGCCTTTGACGCTCCCAAAACCATATTAGTAGGAAATAACGCCCAAGGCAAATCTAACCTGTTAGAAGCGGTAGAGTTGCTTTCGACATTAAAAAGCCACAGAGTATCGCGCGATCGCGACTTAATCCTCGACTCAAAGCCGATCGCCCAAATAGATGCTACACTCGAACGTCAAACCGGAGCGATCGACTTATCTTTAACACTGCGCTCCGGGGCGCGCCGCAGCCTGAAGCTCAACGGCGAACCGCTGCGCCGCCATTTAGACTTCTTGAGCGTCATCAATGTAGTACAATTTTCCTGTTTGGATTTAGACTTAGTGCGCGGCGGGCCCGAAGGAAGGCGCAACTGGATCGATCGGCTAGTCATCCAACTAGAGCCGATTTACGCTCACATTTTGCACCAGTACAACCAAATTTTGCGCCAGCGAAACGCTCTGTTAAAATGTTCTAGAGAAACCAGAAAAACAGAATTTTCCCAAAGTTTGGACAAAATGCGATTTATCGGATCTGAAACTCCCGAAGACCAAAATATCGCAGAATCCCCAATGCCCAATGCCCCATTCCCAATGCCCAATGCCCAATCCCCCATTCCCAGTTCAGAATTAGCCTTGTGGGACGCACAGTTGGCGACAGCCGGGGCTCGGGTAATCCGCAGGCGCGATCGTATTTTGGAACGTTTGATGCCTTTAGCGCGCAATTGGCACGGTTCAATTAGCGGTTCCACAGAAGTTTTAGATGTCAAATACGATGCTAATATTGAAGTCAGCTCGGAATTAATCGGTAAAGACAATCTCGAAGGAGTGCGGCAAGCATTTTTAGAGAAAATTCAAAAAAGGGCGATCGCAGAACAATTTCAAGGAACCACCTTAGTCGGCCCGCACCGCGACGACATTACATTTACAATTAACAACACCCCAGCGCGTCAGTACGCCTCCCAAGGTCAGCAGCGAACTCTCGTACTAGCATTAAAATTAGCCGAATTGCAGCTTATTGAAGAAGTCGTGGGAGAAGCACCTTTACTATTGCTCGACGACGTACTTGCAGAACTCGATCTGAGCCGCCAAAATCAACTTTTAGAAACAATTCAAGAACGATTTCAAACTCTGATTACTACCACTCACCTAGGCGCTTTTGACAGTCAGTGGCTGCGCCAGACTCAAATTCTATCCGTCGTTTCCGGACAAATCAATCAATTTTAGATTTGAGAGTTGAGATTGATAAATCATATTATGTCTGCTCACTTATCCCTAATAAAAATAGTTTGTAGTGAGGACTTTAGTCCTAGTAGTGGATGCGGACTAA
Organism: Microcoleus sp. PH2017_05_CCC_O_A; assembly: GCF_020738785.1. Lineage (NCBI taxonomy): Bacteria > Bacillati > Cyanobacteriota > Cyanophyceae > Oscillatoriales > Microcoleaceae > Microcoleus > Microcoleus sp. PH2017_05_CCC_O_A. The sequence continues at coordinate 34,238 of NZ_JAEQCB010000003.1, forward strand.
AGCCCGAACGATCAAACCAATTTGATTGTGGTCGTTCGAGCGGATATGATATCAATCTATGTGAGATTGACAAATTTTACTTTTCATGGTATCCATGCAAAAATCTTGAAAAGTTGACATAATTAGGTCAATTCGAGATAGGATAAAGGTTAATTTTGATTGCCGCTTTCGCCTCCATTTTTCTAAGCCTTATGAAGCATTACATTTCCCGTCTGTTAGCTCTGGTATTAGTTGTTGTCATCGGCGTAGCAGGCTGTACCAATGTTCCTGCCACTCTGAGCGGAGACTACAGCAAAGATACATTAGCATTAGTCACCAGCTTGAGAACAGCGCTTACTTTGCCAGAAGGCACGCCGGAAAAAGCAGCCGCTCAAGCCACTGCTCGCACAAGTATCAATGATTTTTTCGCAGCATACCGCCGCGATCCCGCTCTTACAAAGCTGGCATCTTTCACCACAATGCGGACGGCATTAAACTCTTTGGCTGGACATTACAGTTCCTATCCAAACCGTCCCGTTCCTGAAAAGTTGAAAAAACGTCTTGAGTCGGAATTTCAGCAAGTAGAATCTGCTCTCAATAGAGGAGCTTAATCTCAAACATTAGGGATAAAAGATAATTTGAATAATTCATCTTTTATCCTTAATATTTGATAATCAACAATTTTTAGTAGAAATATCAACTGCTTTTAGCGCCGGCTGTACCCAGGCGCTTTTTTTGCAGGATTTTGCTGTAGGGTTAGCCGCCATTGACATTTGCATTGTGCGATCGACTTGTGCCATAACTAGGTCAGTCCATTTTAGATTTGAGATTGACTGACTCCACAGATTAGTCTGGGAAATTTAACTTTGATCTAAGATTAGGGTTCTCCACAACTCGATTGGGGGGCTTGCACCTGTTGTTGGACGGGGTAAACCTAAAAAAAAGTAGAAAATTTGTAGCTGTGCGTCTGCGCGATCGCCAAAAATGCGATCGCCACCCAATTTCAACTAAAAAACCAGATTCAATTATCCCATGAAAATTGCACCAACTCGCATCGCCAACTTTCAATCCCAGCGACGCTGTTTAAGTGCGGTAACTGCTGTTTTAACCAGTAGCTTCATCAGCCAGCTTGTTTTGCCATTTATCGAAAATCAACCAGCTTTTGCCGAAACATCAGCCTATTGTCAATTATCCAAAGAGCAAGTCAATCAAAAAGAAGACTTGCGCCGCGCCGCCCTGTCAGGAAAACCGGAATCCCAGCAAGCATATTTTGCCGTCTTGAGCAAACACGCACGGGAAATCGCAGAATGCCGCCAAAAAACTTGGCCCGAAACCCAAGCAGTTTGGTTGCGTTTATATCCCTGCGATGTCAGGCCCGGAGAGATCGATCGCGTATTAGACAAAGTTGTCAACAAAGGCTACAATCAAGTCTACGTCGAAGTGTTTTACGACGGTCAAGTGCTCCTCCCAGCCGCAGATAATCCAACTGCTTGGCCTTCGGTTTTGCGAAATCGCGGCTACGAAAAGTATGATTTGTTGGAAAAGGCGATCGCCAAAGGCAAACAGCGAGGATTAAAAGTATACGCCTGGTTATTTACCATGAACTTTGGCTATACCTATGCTCAGCGTTCCGACAGACAGCAAACCCTCGCCCTCAACGGCAAAAATCAGACAAGTTTAACAGTAATTCAAGACGCAGGTTTAGACGACCAAACCGGAGAAAGTCACGCCACCCACGCCTTTGTCGATCCCTACAATCCGCAAGCAAAGCAAGACTATAGTTTGTTAGTAAATCAAATAGTCAAGCGCAGGCCGCAAGGAATGTTATTCGACTACATTCGTTATGTGCGGGGCGTCGGGCCTGCCTCAGTTGCTACCAAAGTTCAAGACTTGTGGATTTACGGTTCAGCATCACAGCAAATGCTTTTACAGCGGGCTAACAATCAGCAAGGACGAGATTTAATTCAGCGATATTTGACTAAAGGATTTATCAATACTAATGACGTTCAAGCAGTAGTCAAACAGTATCCAACCGAGCAAGAACCTCTTTGGCAGGGGCGAATTCCGCGAGCGATACCAGTAGCAACTCCAGCTTCTAGAAGAGGGAATAGCACATCAAAAGCAGCTTCAATAACTCCCGCTACCAAATCGCAAAACCCTGCAACTCCCACACCAAAACCGACACCAACACGGCCGCTTCCCGATACCGGCATTCTGCAAAAAGACCTCTGGCAACTGAGCGTTGCTCACGCAGTCCAAGGAATTTTAGATTTTTTTGGGATGGCGACTCAACCAGCTCAAAGAATGGGGATTCCTGTAGGAGCGGTGTTTTTTCCTAATGGAAATGAAAAGATAAATCAAGGGGGATTTGATTCGAGATTGCAGCCTTGGGACAGGTTTCCGGCTGGGGTGGAATTCCACGCGATGTCTTACGGCAATTGTGGGAATGTAAGCTGCATTGTGCCGCAGGTGCAGCGGACGTTGAGTTTAGCGCCTCCGGGAGCAAAAATCATTCCTGCTATTGCCGGAGATTGGGGAAAATCTCTGAAAAATCGTCCGTCTTTGGAGATTCAAATGCGGGCAATTCGTGCTGCAACGCCGCAAATTAATGCGGTGAGCCATTTTTCTTTTGGGTGGCAAGAACCGGAGGATGAAAGGGCGCGGCAAACTTGCCGGTTGTAGTCTAATTATTTGTAGAGACGCAATTCGTAGCGTCTCTATAAGCGGCAATTTGTGCGATAATTTTTGGAAATGTTCCTTCCTGTTAGGAGCGCAGCGTCATCCAAGTTTTATTAGGACAATACGGAATTATAATAAAAGTTAACACAAAGGAGTATTTCCTATGGTAGGTCAGCCAGAACTAGAACAGCAAGTATCCAACCAAGATTCAATGATTAATGACTTAAATTTGAGTCAAGAAGAAGATAACGGTGATGAACTTTATGAAACCGACAAATTGATATACGATCCTGATGAAATTAATATTTTCACCAGAGAACCAACCATCGAGCAACTCCTAAGAAGAATCAATGAGGAAGCTCTTGACTTAGCACCCGACTTTCAGCGTCATGCAAACATCTGGAAAGATGACGCAAAAAGCAGACTGATTGAATCTATCCTGATTCGGATTCCATTACCAGCTTTTTATATAGATGCAACTGATGAAGATAAATGGTTAGTTGTGGATGGATTGCAGCGGCTATCTGCTCTGAAGCAATTTATGAGCGATAAAACACTCAAGTTATGCGGACTAGAATACCTGCTCAATTTAGAGGACAAAACTTACGATGAAATAGAACGCAGATACCAGCGAAGAATTGAAGAGACTCAGGTGACAGTTTATTTGATTGAAAAAGGTACTCCTCCTGAAGTTAAATATAATATTTTCAAACGAATTAATACAGGTGGATTGCCCATGTCTCCTCAAGAACTGCGCCATGCTCTCAACCCCGGTAAGGCAACAAAATTCTTAGCTAAACTTGCTATATCTACTGAATTCCAGCAAGTTACTAAGCTGAGTAAGTTGCGTAAAATGCGAATGGACGATCGCGAATTCATACTAGGTTTTTTAGCGTTTACGCTTACATCTTATAAAGATTATCAATCTGAAAAGAGAAATTTGTTTTTAAGTAAAGCATTATCTAAAATTAACAATATGTCGGAACCCGAATTAAAAGTAATTGAAAATAATTTCATAAAAGCTATGGTAGCAGCCTGGAAAATCTTTGGGAAAAATGCGTTTCGTAAAATCTCCCAACACCAAACAAAAATGTTTCCGATTAATAAAGCATTGTTTGAAGTTTGGTCTGTTAATCTCAGTTTGCTTAGCGACGAACAACTTGATATATTGAAGCAGCAAAAGGAGCAGTTGATTGAAAAATTTAGAAACTATGTAGATAGCGATCGAGATTTTCTGACTTCTATTTCTCAAGCAGCGGAAAAAATCGAGTACAGATTTATGATAATTGAACAAATAATTCAGGAGGTGTTGACATGATTACTTCGCTCCACTTGCTCAACTTTAAACCTTTTGCGAATCAGTTATTGCAATTCAAAAAATTAACGTTATTTTCCGGTTTGAACAGCACGGGTAAATCTTCTGTTATGCAATCGCTCCTACTGCTAAGACAATCTTACCAACAGGGTTTACTGCCAGAAAAAGGGTTGGCACTTAATGGCTATTTTGTGAATATCGGTACTGCTAGAGACGCACTTTTTGAGGGAGCAAAAGAAGACTTCATTGGTTTTGGCATTGTTTGGGAAAATAATAACAAAGCGACATGGCGTTTCAAATATGACAGAGAAGTAGATGTGTTAAACATTGACTCGGAACCAGTTAGCTCTGAAGTCTATAAATCGAATCTTTTTGGCAATGATTTTCACTATCTTCAGGCAGAAAGGCTTGGGCCGCGCCCATTTAATGAAATGTCTGATTACCAAGTACGACAGCTCGGTCAACTGGGAATTAAAGGCGAATATGCTGCACATTTTCTTGCTATTAATGCGCGTGCGACTATCCCTAATAGTAATCTCAGCCATCCCGATGTAAAGTTGAAAAGGCAAAATTTGGCACAGAATGCGAATAAATCAATGGATTTAATCGACCAAGTTGAGGCGTGGATGGGAGAAATTAGTCCAGGGACGCGCCTTAAAATTGATGCCAAATCGGATGTCGATTTGATGAGTTTTCAATATTCCTATGGAGATAGCAATCCTTACCGTGCAACTAATGTGGGATTTGGAATTAGCTACACTTTACCGATTATTGTAGCGGCACTTGCATCAACACCGGGTACAATACTTTTAATTGAAAATCCTGAAGCACATCTTCATCCCAAAGGACAAGTTAAAATGGGTGAATTGTTAGCTTTGGCAGCTAGCGGTGGCGTTCAAGTGGTGATAGAAACTCACAGCGATCATGTTTTAAATGGGATTCGCCTAGCGGTTCACGGGGGGAAACTTGATCCGAAAGATGTTCAGTTGCATTACTTCCAGCGTCAAAATCAAGAACAACAAGCTATGACTGAAGTAATATCTCCAAAGATCGATCGCAACGGACGAATCGATCGCTGGCCCGATGGTTTTTTTGATGAGTGGGACAATAGCTTGGAGATTTTGTTGGAACCTGCGGTGCAAGGAGAGTAAGTAATGGATTTGGAGATGGTGTTTAATGAACTGTCCGCGCGAAATCTTGCTCCTGATATTTCTATAGCACGACAATGGATGTCGGAATTGATTAGTACGATGCTTGAAGCTAAACGCTGTGGGCTGAAGGCAATTCGCATTCCAGCAGATTTTCATGCTATGGTTCTCGCAGAAAACTATCCTCTTGCTAGTTGGCGTAACGATAATCAAGTTAATCGAGATGAGCGGACTTTTCTGAGAACTCTGGCAACTAAGACTCCTTTATCCGTTGATATTTCCGATCTAAAGATTAAAATAAAAGTTGAAGATCCAAATTGTGAGTTAAGTTTACAGGGTAGCCAAGCCGAAGGGTTTAAAGTTGCTCACTATCTTGAAACACTGGCAATTAGTCTGAATTCTGAATTGCTGTGGAATAGCAGTCGCATCAAGTTAGAACTAACACAAATTGATGAGAGTGGGGAGCTGATAGAAGAAATTGTAGAGGTTATTCATGCTAGTCAGAAAAACCACGTTATCGAACACGATGATTGGATTCAAAAGCGCCAGCTAACAGGAGTTATTGACGGTTTAGAGCTTTGGAACCGTCGAGCTGAGTTATTCTCCAGCCTGGAATTTTGCGATCGCCTTAGCGAACAGATACAAAGCGTTGTCGATCCAACAATGTTACGACAAATTGTCAGAAAGTTATTTGAGCTTGAGGCATTATCCAAAAATTGGACAGACGGAGCGCTGGATTTAGAGAAGCTTCCTAGCAAGGTATCTCCAGAGAGCGAGTCAAGGCTTAAGCAGTTTAGAGAGCAACTAAATATTAAATGTCTTGACGGAACAAAGCGTATGTTCAGTTTGCACGTCCGCATGACACCGGGAGCTTGGCGACTTCATTTCTGCACAGAATTAGGGCCGGGAAAGATAATCATTGGGTATATTGGCCCCAAAATACAATAATTTTAAGATTCGCCAAACTTTTAGCTGAAGGTTTTGGCGTGGCGTAAATCGCTGTTTTTAAACAAAAATTAATTTAGCCAACTCTCAAGCTGGCAAAGCTGTAAGCGATAATTAGATCGTTAACAGCAAATAGTACAGTGCATGACTCGCAAATTTACTAAAAAATCTGCAATTCAAACCTTTATACTTGTCGTAGCGCTCGCCCTAATTTTGCTATTTCCCGATCGCCTAAAAACCGCAAATTCAAATTCGTTAGCCCAAATCCCCCCTTTTGGCAATCCCCCACCAAACCTGCTGAAACCACCCAAACCCCAAATACTTCCTTCTCCCGCCGCAACTCCGTCTCCCAAACCTGTCGTAGAACCTTTAGTATTCGCACCACCGGCGCAATTTCGCGGACAAATTGTTTACCAAGCAAGTATCAGCGACTCAAAAGTTATTGCCCTGACTTTTGATGATGGCCCAACTGCGGAAACTTTGAAAATATTAAAAATATTGCAGAAACATAACGCGGTAGCTACGTTTTTCTGCTTGGGTGCAAATTTGCGAGAGAATCCAGAAATTGCCAAACAAGTAGTAAAGGCGGGAAATGCGATCGGCAATCATACTTGGCATCACTTTTATCACAATGTTAACGAAAAAACAGCATCGGATGAAATTGATAATACAGGAGTGCACATTTATCGATCGACTGGGGCGAAAAGTTTGTTGTTTCGTCCTCCCGGTGGGCGCTTAAATAACGGTTTTGCGGATTACGCCAAAAAGAAAAATTATGTGGTGGTGATGTGGTCGATCGATCCTAAGGACTTTTCGCAACCTCCGGCGGCTGCTATAGCCCGTACTGTGCTGTCTCAAGCGACATCAGGGGCGATCGTATTGTTGCATGACGGTGGTGGCGATCGCCAGCAAACAGTCGAGGCCGTATCTGCAATTATTCCCAAACTCAAACAGCAGGGATACCGTTTTGTCACCGTACCGCAATTACTGGAAATGCAAGCAGCCCAAAAACAGGAAAAGGGCGATCGCAAATCCCAATAAACACACCTTGTATCTCATCTGCGTACCCTTCGGGAAGGCTTCGCCTACATCCGCGTTAATCTGCCTTTATCTGCGGTTCAAAATCCCGATCGTGCTAAACTTATGAATAACCATAAAAACTTTTATCAATCATCATGCAAAAACTACAAGCAAGAGATATCAACCTCCGCTATTTAATCGACAACTTCGGTTTACAGCGAGTGCGGAATCAAGAGTTTTTCCGAGAATGGCAAGAAAACTTGCCCGAAGTAACAGACTCGGAGAAACAATTGCTCGATCGCGTTCAAGACATATACTTTAACTTAGTAGACACCCCGCCTGTGTTGGAGAATGCAGTCAAGCTAACAATCATCAGCCCGATTTTGTTTATTGCCGGTCTCTTTGAGTCTCCTTTTCAAGTCAAAGCCGAAAAGTCGATCGCCATTCAAGAAGAAGACGAAGGCAGAATCATCGAAGGTAGAATAGATATCTTAATTATGAAAGCAAACCTATGGGTGACAGTAATTGAATCCAAACAACTTGCTTTCTCAACAGACGAAGCACTTTCCCAACTCCTGACATATATGCTGGCAGATCCGAATCCAGAAACTCCTACTTTTGGGATGATTTCCACAGGTGCTAACTTCTCTTTTGTCAAGTTAGTCAGAGGCGAAACTTTGCAGTATGCCCGATCGCCTGAATTTGTTGTTTCCAATCCCGGCAATGAATTGTACCGCGTTTTGCAGATTTTAAAACGCCTGAGTCAATTGCCAGACTAGCGAGAAAAGCCATTTTGAGCTATCTTTCAAAGCAGACAATCATCTAATATCTCAAATTTCAAACTGGTGCGAGCATGGTAAATTACTGGATAGTCGGCGCTGTAGCAATAGCTTCTGTCTTTTGGGCAGAAATCATCCGAGACTTTTATCACGTCGCGTCTCATTATGTGCCGCCACTGCAAAAGCTGCACAATTGGCATCACCGGGTTTTTCGCCCGAATTTGACGCCCGTCAGCGAGACAATTTACAAGCAAGCGCACTGGCGTCACGATGTGCCCGAAGCTGCGGCGATGATGGTTTTGGGCTTGTTGCTGTGGGTTTTAGCTTATTTTGCGTTGCCGCAATATCACTGGGGCGCAGCAGCGGGTTGTATTTATACTTTAAGCTTTTTGTTGAGTGCGATCGCCCGCGCGATCGGAATCAAAGGCGCAGACGAGTTAACCGACATCACCCACCAACCGGGAAACTTCCAAACTATCCCCGGTAAATGGTTTGTGAATAAACCTTACCACTGGAAGCATCATTTCGACAATCAAAATGCTTACTATTGCGGTACTTTCACCTTAATAGATAAACTTATGGGTACAGCACTTTCTCTCAAAGGCAAAACTGTCGCCGTCACCGGCGCATCAGGAACATTGGGGCGTTTGCTTCTGAAACACCTGCACAAAGCTGGTGCAAAAGTTATCGCCCTCTCCTCTGGAAATGAGGAAATTACTGTGAATGTAGACGGCGAGATTTTGCCTGTAAAAACCGTAACTTGGCAGGCTGGCGAAGAGGCTGATTTAGCTAAATTGTTAGAAAAAATTGATATTCTCGTCATCAATCACGGGATTAATTTACAGAAAGAAAGAACCGGAGAGGCGATCGCAAATTCCTACGAAATTAACACTTTTTCGGCATGGCGGCTGATGGAACTGTTTTTCTTAACAGTTCGCACTAATGAAAATATAGCTTGCAAAGAAGTTTGGATCAACACTTCCGAAGCCGAAGTGATTCCCGCTGTCAGTCCCCTGTACGAACTCAGCAAGCGTGCCCTGGGAGATTTAGTCACTCTGCGACGGCTGGATGCGCCCTGTATCGTCCGCAAACTGATTTTAGGGCCGTTCAAAAGCAACTTAAACCCGATCGGCATTATGTCTCCTGACTGGGTAGCGCAGCAAATTGTCAAACAAGCTAAAGCTGATGTCCGCAATATCATCGTCACAATCAATCCTTTGACTTTGATCGTTTTCCCAGTTAAAGAATTCTTTGTTTCTTCGTATTTCCAACTCTTCAGCCGCAAGACAGTTGCAGAGATTAAAGCAGCGGCGACAGCGGAAAAATCCAGCGTTGAAGCTAAGATTAATTGACAAAGAAGAAGACCGGGCGGTTGGAAACGGCGGCTACACAGACACTCACGCCCCTCCGCGGGTTGAAAACAGGCCGTTAAATTTACGTTATTATCTTCAGTCCGCGGAGGCGGACATCGTTTGTATAGACGCGGTTTCAACCGCCGAGTTTCAACCGCCGAGTTTCAACCGCCTACTCCGATCTAATTACTAACCTCAGCCATTTCAATCACGCGCCCATCATAATCCTTAACCAAAAAATTAAGCGGCTTTTCCCGGCGAATTTTATAACTAATCCCGCGAGTTTGTACTCTCATTAATAGCTGATCCAAACAATCGCGATCGAAACAAACATGACGTTCGCGATTTTTTTCGCCTGCGCCAGCCCCGCTAATAATGTGCAGTTGCGTATTTTTCATCAACTGATACCACAAACCCTCGGGACTCCCCATCGTTTGAGAGCTCGTTCCCCTCCCGACATTGGGCGACAAATACAGGGGGTCGATACCCGTTGTCCCCAAGGTTTGTTCGTAATTGTAGTAGTAATGCAGCGGCACTTCTGCTACAGGAAGGCTTAGCATACCTTCATAGAACTCCCTCGCCTGTGCGAGATCCGATACCATCACCGTGTGTACCTTGGGAGCACTGGTGAGAAACATCCACATCGCCCCCGCATAGGCGGCTAGCAGCATCACCATGATCCCTTGAGTGGAAAACAAGCCGTCTAGGGGTAAGTCGGGCAAAAAAGAGCTCAGGTACAAGGGCCGAAGTCCAAAAGCAATAAAACTAACTGCTAGAGTCATGAATTATAAGAAAGGGTAAACAACGAAATTTATCAAGATTGCGGTCGCGATCGCCCGCGAGACTTAAACTATTAGCTTAGGCATCTAATATAGCAAAAACTAGCGATTAGGCCCTACCCGATGAAAGTCTTTGTCTACGGCACTCTCAAACCGGGGGAGTGCAACTATCTGCGCTACTGCGAGGGAAAGGTTGTGGATGCTTTGCCCGCGATCGCACGTCAATGCCAACTTTTTGCACTGCCGATCGGCTATCCTGCAATGGTGGTCGGAGAGGGCACTGTCTATGGTTTTCTGCTTTGTTTCGCAAATTCCGCTATTTTGGACGATTTAGACAGACTGGAAGACTATCACCCGCAGCGGGAACCGACGGAAAACGAATATCAGCGGCAGGAAATCGAAATTTGCGATCGACACCTCAAACCCTTAGGCACAGCTTGGACATACTTCATGTTGCGCGATCGCGTTCGTGCCCTAGGAGGCATCTGGCTGCCCGATGGGACGTGGGAAAATCGGTTTTTGACAAAATAAGATCGGACGGCGGTTTTCTTCAACTTCAACCCGCTTGCAGTGGGTTTTGTTTGTATCGACGCGGTTGAAACCGCCGGGTTTTCTTCAACTTCAACCCGCTTGGAATGGGTTTTGTTTGTATCGACGCGGTTTCAACCGCCCAGTTTTCCGATCGCGAATTGCGATCGAACCTGTAACCATAATCCCGAACACATCGCTCGATCGCTTCTAACGACCAGCTTGAGTGCTATGTTGAGGTAGTACAGGCTGGAAATATTTAACGATCGACAGATAATTGCGGCGCTCAGAATTGTATGTATATAGCCTTTCTCAGAAAGATGAGGTATGCCAAGATATGCTGGAACTCCTACAGTGTAAAGCTTTTCATTTCAAGACACGATCGTCCTTATCAAAACAGTATTGATTTATTGGTCAATACCAATGAGGATTACCAAGCTCGAATGCTGCGCGGGGGTTCGTGGTTCCTCAGTCCGTGGCTCTGCCGCTCTGCTTTTCGCTACTACGATGCGCCGGACATCGACTTTAACGTCCTCGGTTTTCGGGTTGTGTATATAGCTGCGTGGACTTAAATAAAAATGTACCGCTAATTCGTAGTAGGATGTTGATGTAAATCATGGCAAAGAGAGGGCGAGTTTATGAGATTGTTTGTGGGTTTGATGGATGTCTGCGAACCCATCTCTGCAATTTAGTAATTGCGAATTTAATCAAATTTGTACCGACGTATATTTATAAGACAATGTTTATTAACAGATAGACCAATACGCTTGATTTAAGACTATTTTGGACATAAAAAGCTGTGAAAAATAAATACTGCGACTGCTTCGTCCCTCGGACTAAAAATGTCAACTCAACTGTATCGATCTAGAATTATTCAAACAATGCTGAAGCAGTCTCCAATGTGCATTAGCAGTCATGACAAAAAACTTTTTTCATGGTAAATTTAGGACTTAGAAATAGACCAAAGAAACCGCGTTTTTTCCTTAATATGCAGGTTAAAAGGCATCTTTTCGTAAAAAACCCGGTTTGTGGTCACCCGTGCGTACAGTCATGTTAGCGAAGGGTAAATCCCAGCTCGTTCCAGGTAAACGGACTTGTTTCTGCCAATTCTCCTTGCAGTTTTGCTTCCAAGTCAAAGGGCTTCCCACAATCCCAAATTTTGATTTCTAGGCGTTCTGGAAATACTGTTATTTCCAACTCGATTGGAGTTGCTAAGGGCAGGTCTTTATGAGCATGGCGAACAGCATTTGTAAATCCTTCGATTGTTGCAAGTTTCCATTGGTGAAAAACTGCTTCTGGAATCTGTAGATGCTCTAATTGATCGACCCAAGATAAAACTTTAGCAACCGCCTTGATATCAGAATTACTTGTAAGGCTGATTTTTTGAAGTGGCTGGTTTGAACTGACCTCGGATTCGGTATCTCGTTGTTTTTGAAACCATTTATTTAAAACATCGATCGGTCGCTTAACACCACTAGCTTGAGTGCTGTCTTGGGGCTGATAATGTTTCATCAGGAACAAACAGTTTCGACTGTCATAAGTACGGGTATAGCTTAGCTGATCGGCTATTTTGCCAAGGACTTTTATGCCTATCCCACCCGACGGAATGTCATCCATGTTATCTCTCATTTGGTTGCTATCCTTTGTCATTATTTAATGGGTAATTTTTTAGTTAAAAAAGGAGTGGCTTTCTTTGACTGGAGTGCGAACATCTCGATCCCTGGAAATATAGAGCCAATTTGGCATATACAGGCTTAGCTGTGGGGGACGATCGCACTCAAGCACAAAAAACGAACGGTTTTTACGAAATAGGGATGCTCCCGTTGTAGTCCTTATCATTGTCTCTTGGTTGCTCGCGTCTTGACAAACTCAGTTGGCGATCGCTAAACCGATCGAAAACTGACATTGACAAATAAATAAGTAAATTATACAGTGACGACCCTCAAAGCCTCGACGACCCTCAAAGCCTCTGAGGAGGGACGAGAAAGGATTAAGCAAGCTAGAAGTGAGAGGGGATGCACTATAGAAGAGCCCTGATGGCTGGTAGAAGCGAGTCAAGAGTTAGAGCGCGATCGCCCTTGGACAGAGGTCGGGCCCTATGCCGATGGCCTCTGGCTCCCTACTTAGGGGCGTTGGCGATCGAGTTTAATTGCGATCGATCGCCCTCCCGTTCACCTTTACACTTGAGACCCAGTAGAAATGATATAATAGCCAAAAGTTTTTATAACAGTTCGCGATCGAATTAAGACCTAAGAAACCGGGTTTTTTACCTAATCTATAGCCTAAAATGCGTCTTTTCGTAAAAAAACACGGTTTCTGACCACCCGTGCGTCCAGGACTATAGAAGTAAAGATCGTGCACATTACTCTAAAACCGGATCGTAATCAATTCATTGAAGCGCAAGTCAAAAGCGGTAAATATTCTTCGGTGGATGAGGTAATTGCGGCGGCGCTGGAACTACTGTAGAAGCGAACACCCACAGAGCGATTGTTATCAAGAATGGGTTGAGGAAACTCGTCCAAAAGATAAGACGGCGGTTGAAACCTGTTGACCTCAAATTCGTATGTGGCGAAGCGCCCCTGGAATACGAATTCGAGGTAAAACTACACAAACGAATTCCACGCCAAGCGGAATGAAGAAAAAAACGCGGTTGAAACCGCCGGGTATTCAACCCGCGGAGGCGGGTTTTATTTGTATAGAAGCGGTTTCAACCGCCCGGTCTTCTTAAAAAATATTCCGTTATCGATCAAAACAGAAATTTTACTGCGCCTTGGGCGATGACTTGTGAGGGCTTACTACAGCTTTCGGAATATCCATCACGGGTGCATTCACCCCAAGCATCAAATCGTTGGGATTAACAATCTCTACTACAGGCTCGTTTAAAGCGACAATCAAACCGTCAGATTCAGGAAGAACGGGGGATGTAGCAAACTGGGGAGCAAACAATTGACGAGTGCCAGCGACACCAGCCACTGCTGCAATCAACAAAGCTGCGATCGCACCTCCACCCAAAACCCAAGTCCGTTTCGTCTGGCGTTTCTCGCGCTGCACAATCTTTGCCGCCAAATCCTGTGCAGATTGTTCCGCAGCAGGTACGGGCATTGACCCAAAAGCCTGTTGCATCATCATTAGTCGGGAGTACAAACGCTTCGTCGTGGGGTCGTTTGTCAGCAATTCCTCAACTTCCCGGCGTTCTGCCGCCGTCACTTCGCCATCGATGTAGGCACTCAACAATTCAAAGCGATCCCGCATCATAGTAGTTACATTCCCTTGGGGATAACTGTTGTTACCTTGACTTTGGGCGAGCGAATCCCCAATACCTTGATCATTCTGATTTTTATCCGATTCAAATTTAGAATTCATATTTCACACCACTTGTAAAATTAGCGGAAGCATCTGTTCGCTATTAGAATGATTTACTGCTTATTTATATTGTAAAATAGAAGCTTTGATGTCACAGCAAACTTCACCAAATCTTCTTAACCCGCCTCGGAAATCACCCTTGCTAATGACCGTCGAGATATTTTTGCAATTGTAACTGCAACCTTTGGCGAGCTCTAGCAATTCTTGACTTGACCGTTCCGAGAGAAACTCCGGTCATTTCCGCTATTTCTTCATAGGCTAAACCTTCAATTTCTCTCAACACAATTGTCGTGCGGAATACTTCCGGCAAATCTGCGATCGCCACTCGCAACTGATCGTAAAATTCTCTGGTTGTCAAATCTTCATCCGGCCCCGGACTGTCGGCCGGAAGTTCCCAATCAATCTCCCCATCTTCCAGAGCACGGGGTACGTCTAACGACAGCGGAGTTCGCACCCGCTTGCGCTTACGCAACTCATCGTAAAACAAATTAGTGGCGATGCGACTCAGCCAGCCCCGAAATTTAACTGGCTCTTGCAAGCGGTTAATATTGCGATAAACTCGAATCCAGACTTCCTGAGCCAAATCTGCTCGGTCTTGCCAGTCAGGGGCTAGGTGATACAGAACCCTGTCTACGTGGGACTGATACCGCTTCAAAAGTTCTGAAAAGGCAGTGCTCTCAGGTCGATTTCCTTCCTGACACCGCAACACTAAGTCATAATTAGAGAGTTTTTCGGATGGCAATTGCACTCTTTCAACGGTCGCCACAACCGCAGACCAGGACACGGAAATAAATTCGCTCATGTGTGGAATTGGCTCATCGAACATTCCACTGTGTTTGACGCTGCCCGATCGCGATTGGTTCCTGGACTCGGAAACTGCGATCGACTTCTGACTAATGACCGGTAACTTCGCACGCTCCAATACTAACCCAACTGCTAGAACCATCGGCCCAATGTTCCTTTTTCCAAATCGGTACATTGTGTTTGAGCGTATCTATGGCGTACTGGCAAGCTGCAAAAGCCTCCCCTCGGTGGGGACAGCCCACAGCCACCAGCACACTGATTTCCCCCACCTGCAAGTGTCCGACGCGGTGGTGAATGACGACCCGATTGACATCGACCCACTGGCGGCGCATTTCAGTAGCGATTTGCTGGAATACTCGCACGGCCATCGGTTCGTAGGCTTGATATTCTAACGAAACTACAGCTTGACCGTCAGTTTGGTTGCGGACTGTACCGCTCATCATTACCACGGCTCCGTTCGCTGGGTCATCTGCCAAAGTGTAGATTTCCTCTACAGACAAAGGAGCTAAGGTAATGGCAAAACTGTCTTTACTATTCCGTTGAGGAATTGTGCCGATCGAAAGTGCAGCGCTATAGTTCATTGCGAAAGAAATGGTGCGGGAGAACTCGATCGATCTTGACACAAATCAAGTCGCGAGCGATCGATCTTGCATCTTTGTCATGGATACATAAAAGTCAATCTTTAGCAAGATGTCTATGGCCCCGAACGGCTGTAACAGTGCGATCGGGTCAATATAACTCGCCCGAACCAAATTCACACGGTGCTGGAATATGAATAGGAGACTTGTGCGATCGAACAGTCGATCGGGCTGTAGCAACTCAATCAGTAACCACACCAAAATAAGCAGTATCATGCCCAACTCGCTGCAAGCCATCTCCAACTCTAAGCGATGACTGCATTCCCTTTTGAATGACACAGTTAAGTTAAATTTAACCCCGATTGCGATCGGCGCAGTCCAAATTTTCAGCAGAAAATGTAAACTTTATTTATTTTTTGCTCCACCAAGCTACTTAAATGACATGATATACCTGTGCAGAGTTGAGCCAAAGCAAGCCTATACTCGGCAAAAGCAAGACGGTAACAACCTCTTGCGCCTGTTTTGACCAAAGAACAAGACGCAAACTCCGGAATACCGACACCGGGAAAATTCCGTTGCGGTTTCAACCGCCTTGAATATTTCTTTACACACTAATCGAAATAGTTGTGTTAAAGTCACCAAAGCAAGTAGGAGAAACCATCTACGTGTTGAAACATCCTAGTACGGAGAAATCCCGGCAACTGACATATCCGACGCCAGAAGATTCGGAATAGTTAAAGGGCAAATAATGGCAGGTTGTAGAGCGTAGTATATCTGTTGGCTAGCGATTGGCTAGCGATGGTCTGAAAGCGTCAAAAAACTATACGCAATGTTTGGAGAAATCTCAACTGAGCGGGTAGGGGCGACTTGATAGCCACGAGTAAAAATCCAGATTCGGATTTGTCAAGAATCCCTTCGCCTTTAGGCATGGGGAGTATAAAATGAGTCTGCACGAAAAAACGTTAATCACAATCACGAGGAAACTATGGAAGCACTAGCATTGAGCCACTCTTTTGTTGCTTATGAATCTCCAGAGTCCGAGCTCCAACTGGAATTGAAAATTCCTAAATCTGCCGTGGTAGGCGTTGCAGGTCTGGCAGTAGCCCTGTCTATTCTGAGTGTGAGTGGCGAAGCACAGGCAGGTTGCCACTACAAGCGCTGCGGCGGTCGCAGCCATCACAGCTACGCCGAAGTTGCCACCAATGGTGGCAGACTGAATATCCGCCACCGGGCCAGTCGCTGTTCTCATGTCATCGGCAAGTTACACAATGGAGACAATGTGAAATTGACCGGTCATTACAAGCACGGCTGGGCTAAACTTGCAGGTGGGGGCTGGGTTTCTACTGCGTGGCTTGACTAATTCTTAACTAGAGTAATTTACATTTCTAGAAAGAGTTTGAATCGTTACCAAGCTGGTTTTGGTAACGATTATTTTTCATGAGGCGCTGGACGGTAACAAATAATCGAAGATCCGAAGTTATAGCCTTTCTCAAAAAGATGAGGTATGACTGACAGCTTATATAAGCCTTAAACGTATAGGGTTCTCTTGGCAACAACGTCCGCGAATCTTTCGCTAGATCCGCTATATATCGTTAACAACTGACAACGTGAACTACCACACACTCACCCTCGATCGGGTAGAGTGTGGGCTTCTCCCTTCAACAACCACAGCCGCCACAGTAGTAGACTTACGCCCATACTGTTTTGGTCTTACATAGCCTTCAGGAGCAATAACGCTGGTTCCCAACGTCAGTACGCGCAAGCCTTCATTTTTGATATTTATCGCCGCGTTGATATCTCTGTCATGTCGCTGTTTACAGTGCGGGCAATCAAATGCACGCACAGACAGATCCATTTTTGGCAATGGCTTCAAGGTATTCGAGCAAAGATGAGTTGAGGCAAAAAATCGACCTATTTCTAGATAAATCTTGCCCACCATTTCGGCTTTGTACTTAAGCATAGTGCAGAACATTCCCCAGCCAGCATCGGATATTGCCTTGGCTAGGCAATGATTTTTTACCATGTTTCTCACTGCCAGATTTTCTACTACTATGACTTGGTTTTCGTCTACTATCCTGCGCGATAGTTTGTGTAGAAAATCCTCGCGGACTCTTTTGATTTTAGAATGAACCTTAGCTACCGCCAGCTTTGCTTTGCGACTTTTGTTAGTCGTCTTATCCTTTTTACGAGCTAGTTTTTTCTGCTTACGAGCTAGGTTCTTTTCATGTTTTTGGGTTGCTTTAGGATGTTGATATTTAGAGCCGTTAGATGTCACCGCAAAATCAGTTAGACCTAGATCTATCCCAATTATATTCCCATCACTACTGGATTCTGGCGATTCAGTCCCATCATCTAATAGCATCGAAGCAAAATATCTGCCGTCAGGATTTTTGGATAAAGTCACAGTTTTAACTTTGCCTTCAATATCCCGATGAACTATGGCTTTAACCACACCCAATTTACCAGGGAACTTAATCTCACGATCGCTCAAGATTTTAACGTTTTGAGGGTATTGAATAGATTGTTTTCCTTGGCGTTTCTTGAATGTTGGGTACAGGGATCGACCATCAAAAAAGTTGCCAAAAGCCACGCCCAGATTCAAAACTGACTGTTGAAGGCATTGTGAGTAACACTCAGACAACCACTCAAATTCAGCTTTCCACACAGGTATGGACTTCTTCATTGTCATAGCTGTAACGCCCTTACCAGTCTCTTGATAGGTCGCTGTCATCGTAGCCAAAGACTGATTCCAGACCCAACGAACACAACCAAAAGCTTGAGCCAGGTGTACTTGCTGGGCAACGGTAGGATAGATTCGGACTTTGACAGCTTTTAACACGAAACTTAGATTACTTCTTTGATTGCTCTAAGAATATTGTAGCTGAAAACATTGGCAAGTGCAAGGGATTTGTTCGCATCATCATACACCCGCGCATCTCCCGCAGGCTACGACAAGAGCGTCTTGTGAGCAGGTGCAATCGTCCGCTTACACAGCTTTCATCCCACGCCAACCCTCGATCGGGTATGGACGCGGGGATTCCCGCCTGTCTAGCTAAACTTTACCGCCACCGATCAAATACAGTAAGGCCATCCGCACCGCTACGCCGCTGGTAACTTGCTGAGAAATCAGGCTAAATTGCGGATCGTCCATCAAATCCGAGCTAATTTCCACGCCGCGGTTGACCGGGCCTGGGTGCAACACCTTCACATCCGGCTTGCAGAGTTTCAGCCGATCGCGCGTAACTCCATACAAAGCATGATACTCTCGTAAACTCGGCAGCAAATGCTGGCTCATCCGTTCCTTTTGCAGCCGCAAAGTCATCACAAAATCAGCATCGACCAAAGCAGGTTCAAGCTGCCAGTGCAAAAATAACTTACCTTCCCTACCATTGCCACACTCAGCAAACAACAGCGGCAACAAAGTCGGCGGCCCGGCTAAATGAACCTCAGCCCCCGAAGCCGTTAAACTCCAAATATTAGACCTCGCTACCCGGGAATGCAAGATATCCCCCACCACAGCAATTTTTTTGCCCGCTAAAAGTTCCAGTCGCGGACGTTCGGCATCTAACAAAGAACAAATAGTAAATAAGTCTAGCAAACCTTGCGACGGGTGTTCGTGCTGGCCGTCTCCAGCATTGAGAACGCTGACTCTCGAACCCAAGCGATCCATTTCTGAAGCAATTGTACTGGGAACTCCAGCCTGTTCGTGCCGGATCACCATCAAATCCGTTCCCATCGCCAGATAAGTCTTAGCCGTATCCAGAATGGTTTCCCCCTTCGTCAGAGAAGAACTGCCTGGGGTAAAATTCAGCGTATCCGCCGACAGCCGCTTCGCCGCCAACTCAAAACTGTTGCGAGTTCGGGTTGAAGGTTCAAAAAACAAATTCGCGACCACTTGACCCTGTAGGGCGGGCACTTTCTTGGTGCGGCGGCCGAGCACCTCCCGAAAACTGGCGGCAGTTTGCAGCACCGTGTCGTATTCGTCGGAGGTAAAATCAGCCAGAGTGAGAATGTGTCGCCTTTTCCAAGTCATACAATTTTAGATTTGAGATTTGAGATTTGAGATTTGAGATTTAGGATGATGGGTTGGGAACTTACCAGAAAGAATTGGTTGAAAGCCCGCCCGCCTGCTCGGGAGAAATTAAAATCAGACTATTCATTACTCCAATCCTCGGACTTAAGGGTAGAGGTCGCTCTCCTTCGGTCAACTGTCAACTGTCAACTGTCAACTGTTGAATTGCACGCCTGTGTCGGGCGGTCTACAATGGTCGATCGACAGTCGCGGGGATGCCGATCAACAGTATCCAACAATTTTTGACCACCTTTGCCGTCAATAGAGTTATAATTAGTAGATGCCGGATCGGACTCCCCTCTCACAGCAAAGCCAGCGTTGAAGCTGAAACAAGTGCGGTGGAGTTTAGTTTACTCGCCCGAAAGCGGAAATTAAGCTGTAGTAGCGCTCAAGCAGTAATTGCAGTTTCTCGGAACCTCAGCCTTGTCAAAAACCATCCTCAGCAGCCATTGCATCTGCTATTATGTGGAAATAATCAAGGAGGCAGACCTCCTACTGCCGATCGACAGCATATAGCGGGACATCCCAAAGATTATTAATTCTTTGCAGTCGGTCTTGACTCTTCAGTCCTGCTTATAGCCCCTTGTCAAAATGAACTGTGTTAAGATACAAGTTGAATATGTAGCTTCCCGACAAAAATCTACACGTATCTTGGCGAGACTGTTCTTGGCGAAACTGCGGTAAAAAGTGTGCGCTGGGAAGTGTTAATTAAACAAGATTTAAACAATTCAAGAGGTATTATGAGCCAGAAGGTTATACAGCCGATGGTTAAGTTCCAGCGTCAGGTGCATTCTCTTGTCACGTCTGACATTATCAAGCCGACAGACAGCATTTGGAAAATAGCTCTACTTTATGGAGATGAATGGCCTTACTGGAAACAGCAACTCCTAGAGTTTGATTTTTCTATGCAAGACCCCGTGAGCGAGTTGATAGCTGTAGAAGGTTGGGACGAGGAATAACAGAGGAAACCTAGGACTTGGGTGCATATCACTTTTGAGGAGGGCGAAGCATGACCGAATATAAGTTATTAGTTAGAATCTCCTATTTTCTGCGGTCATGCTTCGCCCCTACGTATATATTCGCCAAAATGAGATGCACCCGAAATTAAAAGGCGATCGGCTAAATTTCATCAATAAATTTTCCGTTGCTAACTTCTTCCCTCTGCCTTGTTCCCTCTTCTCTCTTCCTTCTTCCTTCTTCAGAGTGACTTCTGACGAATGACAGCAGACTTTTTCCTTCTCACTAATGAGTGATGACAGTTGACGGTTGACAGTTGACAGTTGACAGTTGACAGTTGACAGTTGACAGCTTGCCCGAAGAGCGCAAAACAAGGGTTGACAGTTGACTGTTTACCAACTAATGACTAATGACTAATGACTAATGACTAATGACTAATGACTAATGACTAATGACTAATGATATCAATTCTGGCTGCACCGGAATAATATAGAGTCCAAGGCAGTGCCGTTTCCCTACCCTAATTAATTGTAGGGAAACGGCACTGCCGTCTCCTGATTTCGGTAATATTAATAATTCCGATGCTACTGGATTTGATATGACTAATGACTAATGACTAATGACTAATGACTAATGACTAATGACTAATGACTGTTCCTTCTATTAAAGACAAGTGGCTAGAGCTCTAGCTAATTGTTGAGCAGTTTGAAAGCGATCCCCAGGTTTAGCTGCTGTGGTTCGTAGAATGACCTCCCGCAACTTCGGGCCGATCGTCGGAATATTATCGAGCTTAAATCCGTAACCTCTAGTAATTTTTCCGTAAAACTTTTGAGGGCTTTGGGCTGTCAGCAAAAAAATCAAAGTCGGCCCAATAGCATATAAATCTGACTGAGGGAGAGGCTGTCCCCGGTCTTGTTCTGGTGCGGTGTAGCCTTCCACGCCGATGCGAGTACCCGGAGGAGTGCCGATTTCTTTAACGGCGCCAAAATCCAGCACTGTAATGCGATTGTCCCGGTGGCGCACTAGCAAATTAGCAGGTTTAATATCCCGGTGGACGATCGGGGGTTTTTGAGAGTGAATGTAGTCCAAAATTTCACAGGTTTGGATCATCCACTCGATCGCCTGTTGGGGAGCAACTGGCCCGCGATTGTAAATGCGTTTTTCTAAATCCTCGCCGTGGAGCATTTCCATCACCAAATATTTTTTGCCACCTTCGACAAAAAAGTCAAAAAACTGAGGAATACCAGGATGGTGCAGCGCTTTGAGAGTTTTAGCTTCACGTTCAAACAGTTCTTGAGCTTTGACTATTTGAGCCATGTCAGCATTCATTTCCTTGAGAACTACCAGAGAAGCTGCGGGAGAACTTCCCGGTTGTTGAGCTTTGGCTTTCTGTCGATCCCAGGCTAAAGTTGTTGTTCCCATACCGCCTTGGCCCAAAGTTCGCAGCACTTGGTAGTGGCGGATTGTGCGATCGACTTTAATCGGTTCCCCACAGTGGATGCAGAATAAATTACCGGGCGGATTTCCCGCGTGGGTACACCGCGGCGTCCCAGGATTGAGAGTAGGGATCGCCTCAATTTTGCCGCCGACTTGAATAGTCAGAACTTGGAAATGCAGAATTGGGCCGTCCCGCGCCAATTGGATCAGGGCACCGTCGGATATCCAACCCTGAGACATGAGAGTACCGTTAACAAAAGTGCCATTTGTCCCGGAATTGACTAAGTACCACTGGCGGTTAGCACCGCTTTTAACTCTTTGCAATTCCACGTGATCCCGTGATACCAAAGCATTGGGAATCACAACATGATTTTCAGGCGATCGGCCGATGCGGACAATGGACTCGTTCTCGAAACTCCACTGTTGCAGAGGGGTATTTTTTTCTGGATCTAAAAGAGTCAGCAGCATTTTAGATTGATGTGATTAATCTGCTAATAACTAGCAAGAGTTGCCCCGCTTCTGGGTAGGCATTTTTTTTGCCCGCGCCAACTGTCATAGCTGGCTATTGAACCAGGAAGTAATAACTAGAGATCGATCTGTTGCATCCTTCCCGAAATAGGTATTATTACAAGAATTTTAGCCCTTAGCTTCATCAAACCTTTATTAAAGCACATTTTTTATTAAAGATTGCATAAAGATGCTATTGATATCTAATTTTAATAAAATATTTTGCGTAGTATTACTGATAAATAGATCGAGTTATTTGCCGAAGCATATCTATTTAATTGTATCAAAATTAAGGACGAAATAACATGATTAAAAGTTGGCAAAAAGTTGCTGTTGCTGCTGCTACCATTCTGGGATTGGGGGCGACAGCAGTCAAATCAGCCGAGGCTGCATCAGTGAAATTAACTTTTTTTCAAGGCCTGGATACTCCTGTAGCTGTAGGCTCTTTCAGCTATGATGAATCGACTCCTTATGAAGCTATTTTTCCGTCAACAATGTTGGGAAAACCTGCTTTAGAAATTAAGGCTAGCGATAAATGGTTTGTCGTAAAGGACTTTGCTGTAACTTTATTCGGGCTGTCGTGGAACTTGTCCCAGGCTAGCTTTGACAGAGCTAATATACTTTCACCTTTGTTGTGGGCACCGTTGGATCCACGATCTCAATTAAAAGTTGTTACGGCAAGTTTTTTCCCTTTCGGTTCCGCAGAACCTACAGTATGGGGAAATTGGGTATTTGGAAATATACGAAGACTTCCAAATCTGGCAATATTTGGGAATAGTCAGGGGCCAGAAGGCAGTATGAGCTGGCAGCAAAATGGTGGTGTCCTATCAAACGGAATGTACCTCCACAGCGGATATGTAATAGCAGAGGAAGTAAAACCAGGCTCTGAAAACTCTGAGGCTGTTCCCGAACCTGCAACAATTGCAGGTTTAACTCTGGCAGCCGCCGGCTTGGGAGCGGCAAAGAAAAAGTTTGGAGCATCGAAAGTCTAAAATCGAAATGGGCCCACCTGTGCCCGAATGATAATTGCCGTGATATTGTCATGACCGTTGCGTTTGTTGCCCAGTTCAATCAAGTCGGCAACTCCCTCGTCGAGATCGGCTTGGGGATTGAACAGAGGTGCGAGAGTTTCACGCCAGTGAGTTTCTAACAAATCATTATCTGTCAAACCGTCGGAAGCCAAAATCAATAAAGTATCTTCGGACAAGTCTAAAAACTGCACGTCTGGCTTGAGAAAATTGCCGTCTCGCGGGCCAATGG
Source organism: Microcoleus sp. PH2017_05_CCC_O_A (assembly GCF_020738785.1). NCBI lineage: Bacteria > Bacillati > Cyanobacteriota > Cyanophyceae > Oscillatoriales > Microcoleaceae > Microcoleus > Microcoleus sp. PH2017_05_CCC_O_A. The sequence goes on from NZ_JAEQCB010000003.1 coordinate 57,740, forward strand.
CTTGAGTTAGTTGATAGGCGTCGGGACGGGAATAAGCAGTTTCGGCGTCAACCCCGCGCTTAATTTCGCGCTGGCCTACTTCGTGATCTGAGGTGATTTTTTCTAGTGTCTGTCCCTTTCGGAGTCGGTAGAGACGACTGTCGCCGACGTGAGCAACGGCGAATTTGGTGTCTTGAACTAAGACTGCGACTAGGGTTGTACCCATGCGGCCGATGCCAGAGCGACCGTCCTTTTGATTGATTTCAAAGATGGCTTTGTTGGCTAGCAGCACTCCCTGCCGAATGGTATCAGGCTCGGGTAGTTGATTTTCCCAACTGGTTTGGAAGAATTCCCTGAGGGTTTCAGCGGCTAATTGACTGGCTACTTCTCCGCTGTCGTGTCCGCCCATCCCGTCGCAGAGAATGTAAAGCCCTTTGGTTTGAAAGATGCGACCGAAGGAGGTTTCGAGTTTGTTAAGCTGAGTCCAGATGCTGAAAAAGTCTTCGTTGTGCTCGCGGGTGCGGCCGACATCGGTGAGACCTGCGTCTTCTAAACTGTAAATCTGGACGGGCATGGGCTGGGTTAAGACTTCACCAACAACTTCGGGGGGCGAGTTGTCGGGGATGTCTGTTTGGAAACGGGTGGGGGTTAAGGTTGGTGAAGGTGCGGATTGGAGTTCGAGGGGAACGGTTTCCAGGCGCGATCGCAATTCTTCTATTGTGGTAATCTCGCCTCTGTACATTTGTTGCAGCAGTTCGAGCAAGGCGCCAAACTGAGTGCGCTCGGACTGGTTAAATATCGCCTGCCACAATTGCCCCAAATCTACCAGTTGCAGGTTTGAACCGGCGGGTTCGGGATAGAGGTATTGCAACCGCAAAGAGGCAAAGGAAAAGGAAGAGTCGGGATTGACCCGCAAATTTGTTAGTTCCAACAAGCTTTGGCGGCAGCGCCAGGGTTCGAGGGCCGCCCAAAGTTCGGTCATTTCGTGCAGCCAGTACACAATTTGCTGGGTGGAAGTTTCGGGTTGACTCCAGCGTTCTACCAGCAGCGGCCATTGCGAACAGTCTTCTAGCAGCAGCACGGCCTGTTGGTTGTCTGACCAGCTATCGTGAATGACTGGCAGGTTGTGAGAGAAGTGCCACCGCAGTGCCAGATAAGGTTCAGCTATGCCTTGGCAAAGTTCTGCTAAGGCGGAATTGGTCGCATTTTCTCCGGCTTTGATTGCTGCGGTGTAGGGGGAGGTGCGTTTGGCGACGCTGGCAGAGTTGGCTGCTAGCATTGCTTTGAGGGGTGACATTTGCAGCGGCTGACAGTCCAATACTGTTGCTGATACTGTGTCTGAGGGTTTTCTTGCTGGCAAGGTTTCTAGGAGTTGGTAGCGCTGTTGGCTGTCTAAATAAGCTCCTATTGGCTGGGAAGGGATTAAATATTCGGAATAGGGGGCGGAGATTTTTGGGGATGGGGGAGATGCGCCCTCGGGGTTCTCTGTTGCTTCCTGGGTTGGTTCTGGCGGTGGTGCGGCCGTGAAAATGTTGTCAGATGGGGTTATTTCGCGCTCTGGTGTTGTAGTAGAGCTTTTTTGTTCTGTTTGAAAGGATTCGGTGGCGATCGCCCCCACGACAATTTCAGCGCCACTAATTTCTGGGCTGCTGGATTCGGCCGCATCAAGTTGTGGAGAATCGGCGGTAATTTCTGTTTTAATGGTGTCTGCGATCGATTGGGGAGAGTTTTGGGCCGATCGGGTTTCTGGAAAATTGTCGGTTTTTTGTGTAAGCTCGGCTGATGGTATAGTTGACTGCTCTAGCTGGACTGCTGGAAGGTTCGATCGACCGCAGATAATCGCCCGCCACACTTGACCTGTTGTGACGCCACAATTCTGACATAATTCGGCGCTAACAGCGACTTGGGTTCCGCATTGGTGGCAAGCTTTGTAAGTTAGGGAATTTCCGCATTGTTGACAAAACTTGTTTAGATTGGGATTTTCAAATTGGCAGCGGGGACAGAGGAGCATAGGGGTTTTATATTGGAGATGTGCGATCGAGTGAAAGCGGTGGGGGAGTTTTGGGTTTGGGGTGGTAAGTTATGGGTTTTGAGTTTTGGACGTGACTCGCAACGGATAACTGCCATTGCCCTATGCCTTATTTTACCGGCATCGATTCAGAACTAAGATATTTCTTAAAACTGAGATGTGGCCTCCACGTCAGGAATCAGCCCTGGGAGGGAGAGGGGGAGAATGGGGAGAATGGGGAGAGGGGGAGAGGGGGAGACGGGGAGAATGGGGAGAGGGGGAGAATGGGAGACGGGGAGAGGGGGAGAATGGGGAGAGGGGGAGAATGGGGAGAATGGGGAGAATGGGAGAGGGGGAGAGGGGGGAGACGATTGAGATATACAATTTAAATTGAGTAAAGCTTGGAAACATTTCCTATCTAAGATTTTGCGTGCTGGCCCCACACTAAAAGTTATCAGGTGAGTGGAACAGGCATCTTGCCTGTTACGGAAAAAAGTGCAAGGTCTCAATTAGAAGAGAGTGTCTGTATAATCTTCTTGGAAAACGGTCTCTCGGGCGATCGACACAATGGTAGAAAGAGGTACTTCACAGAAATATTTTCGCCGGAATTGTTCTTCCCAGACTGCTGCTAGGAATTGCGCTGCATAACGGGCGGCGATGGGGGAATTTGGCACTAAGAATTGAGTTGAGGGGCTAGAGAATAAGGGTTTGGAGGTATGATCTCCGATTTCTCTGGCTTCGGGTTGTCTGGTGATGTGAAAAGCCCGATCGCGATAATTGACTTTGAAACCCAGATGTTTTAACGTTGTGAATCCAAGTTGCAGCGACGTGTCGCTGATGCCGAGTTTTTGGCTTAGTTGCTGTCTGGTGACGGGTTTGTTGGTGCGGCTGAGGTATTTGGCGATGCCGATTAGCTGTTGGCAGATTTGCTGCGGCGGTAGCAATGGGGGTAAAGTATAGGCGATCGCGAGTTTTTTCTGAGTGTGCTGTGCTTGCCGAAACCAGACGCGCAATTCGTCCCAGCTTGCGGGGCATTCTTTGAGGATAATCGAGTTTTCGCGATCGAGCATTGCTGAATTGTCCGCTAGATTTTCTGGCAGCCTTTCCGATTCCAAGTGTGTGCTAATAACTGCTAGCAACTCTTCATTATTATTATTTATCTTGCGCCAGTCCAATATCCAATCAATTTTAGTCTGCGAACTAACTTGTTTGTCATCCGTGCGTTCCCGCACTGCTATCAACCGCACTTCATAGTTCGACGTATAAGTATTGAAATCGAGTTCGACAGTCGCATCGCACCGCCCTTCGGGAACTTCATCTCGGTAATGTCCCCACCAAATGCCGGGAAATCCTGCATGACTAGATTCATCCCAAATTTCAAAAGAAGTTTTGATATACTTTACTTCTTTTCCCTGTGAATCTTTAATATTTCTATTGTAGATATTCTTAAACCAGCAATTTTCAATCAGCAATTTTGGTGCGGGATTGCCCATGCCGCAGGGTTCAAGCAATTTCAGTTCTTGAAATAACTGTTTGCCTAATTCCGCGACAGTAATTTTTAAGTCCGCTACAACTGGTGCCGATGTCAAACTATCCGTGCTGTATTGCTGTCGCAGTTGCTGATTTATAGCATCCGTAAATAGCGGGATATTTTCAACCGGGAGACTCAAGCCTGCCGCGAAGGGATGACCGCCGAATCTATCCAATAAATGCGCTTGGTCTTTGACTAATTGGTAAAGGTCGATTTGATTGGCGGAACGGGCAGAACCGCGGGCAATTTTAGATTTTGGATTTTGGATTTTAGATTGATAAAGTGTTTCGGAATCCGAGTCAAAAGAATCTATAAATTTAGTTTCTGGAATAGTTTCTTTGATTTCTTCGCTTCCTTCCGTGCAGAATAAAATTACCGGGCGGCCGTATTCTTGGGCGATTTGTCCCGCCACTAATCCTAATACTCCTACGGGCCATTGTGGGTCACTGAGGACGATGACGCTGGTGGTTGAGAGGTCAAGTTTGGTTAGTTTTTCGGCGGCATCTTTAGCAACATCTTTTTGCAAAGATTTGCGTCTGGTGTTGGCAATTTCGGTTAGATTTGCTAGTTCTTCGCAGCGTTTTTTGTCCCGGCTGGTGAGGAGTTCTACGCAGAAGCTGGCGGATCCTTGAATGCGACTGACGGCGTTGATTCGGGGGCCGAGGCCGAAGGAAATGTCGGTTGGGCGATCGCCCGCTCGTTTGCACAGTTCGAGCAATTTTGCAACTCCCGGACGGGTGGGATTTGTGATTTGTTTTTGCAGTTGTGCGATGCCGAGTTGTGCTAGGTAGCGACAATCTCCTGTAAGTTGGACTAAATCGGCAATTAAGCCGATCGCCACTAACTCCAATAAATCGGTCAGCGGTCGTTGCGGAATATCCGGCAATGTGTGGTATAGTGCTTCGATTAATTTGTAAGCTACCGCAACGCCGGACAGGTTAAACAGTTGGTGGTTGGGCGAAAAGTACCGGGGATTGATGATTGCCGTCGCTGGAGGGCGATCGTCCGGTAATGTATGGTGATCGGTGATAATTGTATCAATATTTAAGCTGGTAGCATATTCGATTTCCGCGATATTTGTGCTGCCAGTATCGCAGGTAATAATTAAGCTAATTCCAGATTTATGTAAATTGTTTATTCCGGGAATATTAAGACCGTGAGATTCTGTTAATCGGTTGGGAATGTAATAAGTTAGTTGGTCATTTTGAACAAAAAACTCTCCCAATCCGTCCCAAAGTACCGAAGTTGAGGTAATGCCGTCCGCGTCGAAATCTCCCCAAATTGCAACTTTTTCGGCGCTGTTTCTTGCTTTCTGAATTCTTTCTATCGCCCAGTTCATTTCTAGTCCGAATTCAAACGGACTTGCTGGTTGGTAAAGTTTGGGATTCAGGAAACCTGGTATTTCTTCCGGGTTTTGAATTCCTCTATAATAGAGAAGTGCAGCGGCATAGTTTCCGGGTAATTCTGGCGCGTGATTTCTGACAGCTTGTATCAGCCAATCAGGGGGTTGGGGTAAGGGTTGATTTTGCAATTCTTGAAGTAGTTGTGTCATAGGTTAATTCATTAATTAAAGTAGGGGCGGGTTCACCAAAAATCTTTAATTCAAATCGACAATATCTATAAACCCGCCCCCACCCAGCGATAGTCCAAAGAGTTTGGATAGTCAAAGGTTATATTATATAGATATCTCCTCGATTATAGCAAGATTTGGCAACCAATTTGTGGGAGTTTCTGCTGGAAGATTTGATGAGGAAGCTTTGGAATTTTGGGTGCGGTTGCAGCGAGTGGCGAATTGACAGGAATCGCAAAGATTGGAACTAATTTGTACTTGGGGGAAGAATTCGCCACCTTCGGTATAGCGCTGTCGCCAGTCGGTTAGCTGCTGCAATATTTGGATTAAATCTTGTTTTGTGCGATCGTGTTCTATTTGATTGTAGGAAAATGTGAGTTTTTGCGGCGGTTCTTCTCCTTGCAATTGTACGAACCAGTATGTCATTGAAACTTGTTCCGGGGAATAGTCACTGGTTTCTACTAGAACGTATAAATAGAGTCGGGTTTGCCAACTTTCGGCTATCCATTTTGATTTTTGAGGGCGGGGATAGGTTTTCCAGTCGAGAATTTTGGCAGCGTTTGGTTCGGCTATTAGCAAATCATAGATAACGGTGAATAGGTAGTCTTGAAAAATCAAGATGCGGGGGTGCTCGGCTTGGCGGAAAATTTGGTCGCTATTTTCTGAATTCGCAAAAAGTTCGGGGGCGGCGTTGATAAATGCTGCCACACATCGTCCTAATTCTGGGTCTTGTTGGGTGATGGATTCAATCGACAATCCTAGTTCTCGCTGCTGCATCAAAAGGTGAAAGTGGCTACCCCATGTGAGTTTTTCTTTGTGTTCAGGGGAGGCGGTGCTTGCGAGTAGTTCTAGGTAGCTATGCTGGAATTTGCGGGGGCATTCTTCAAGGATTTTGAGTTGGGTTTGGGAGAGTCGCAGCATTTTTTTATGATTTTATATTTTAGATTGTTTGTGATTGTAAGGGGTATCGATATTTTTTTGACCGCAGATGTCGGCAGATGGACGGAGATAAACGCAGATAAATTAGGGCGATCGCGTTTTTGGAGGAGAGTGCGATGAGTGCGATCGCCCTTTACGAGCGATCCAATGCTAATTAATCTTCCCCTAATTCTGAAAACAATAATTCCAAGTCTCGATCGCCCCGCAGCACGCGAGCAATATTAATCCCGTCCGCTCTGGGGTAGTAAAAAATCAAATAATCCCTAACAATAAATCCGCGCAAGTTGGGGGCTAAACTGTGATAGCGTTTGCCCATATTGGGAAATTCAGCGACAAGTTTACATTTTTGACGAATCACATCAAAAAGCTCGCTGGCTGTCCTAGGATTATTTCGACTAATATAATCGCAAATCTCATTCAAATCTCGGACAGATTCATCGGAAAATGTATAACTGTTCATTAGCTTTCCTTGTGACTAGACAGTTGTTTAACGTCCAAAATCCGTTGAAGTAGGTATTTGTATACTTTGGAATAGACATAACCCCGATAGAGGTTTTTTATCTAGCGACCTCTGTTCAGTTATTAGTATGCGGGAAAGGGAAAGAGAATACAATGGTTTGTAGCGATATCGCTACTACTTATTTTACACAAAGAGCTGAAACAACGAGGTTACGTCGATCGCCCACTTCAGATCGCCCGTACAAATAAAAAACCCCTGATGCAATCTCTGCTTTAGGAGTTTTGTTTTGAGGCATCAATGTTAATACTTCATCAGGTATAGATACCGGACAACTAGCGTCGCATTCAAGGAGTGTCATGACTTAAATAATGCTAGTCAGTTAAGACGATAGCCGATCGGCACAGATTGCTTGATTGCTCTTACAAGCGAGCGTCCCTTTAGGGCAGGGTTACTGACACTCCTGACTGTTGCATTTTATCGATATTTTCTTGAAGTCTGGCAAATACAAGTTCTCCGTCTGTCACTTTTCCCTCAGCAATTTGTGCAGTTCCAACTTCTATTTTCTGGCGCAGCTCTTCGATGCGTTGTTCTCGTTGTTTTAAAAGTAAGATCGCTTCTCCAATTAATTCTTCAACGCTGCCATATTTTCCGGTTTGAATTTGCGATCGAATAAACTCTTCGTATTCCGGCTTTAAGACAATATTCATTGACTTGCTCCTTTAATTAATAGAAAGGTTACTGCACGATCGTGACATATTTTTTAGATTAACTATGTAGGCGCTGTAAAACGCAATTATGTAAACGATTGTCAAGTATCCAAATGCCCTAAGCGTGGCTAAATTAGCCCTGTTTACATATTTTTACATAGCTCTGTTGAATCCCGCCTACTTACTTACCTTAGCACAAATATCAAAATATTCATAAATTGTGCCCGCCCTAAAGTCGAGCTTGAAAAAAGTATGGTGAGCTGCGGGCGATGGCATTTTTCGTCAACCTCTCTACAAATTCCCAATTTGTTGAGCAAACCACATCGCCGCCGTCCCATTTCCTTCAGTCAAAAGCTTTAAAGTCTCCGAAAGCAAAGCAATTGGCAATCCCTCAAGCGCTACCGAAAACTCGCATTCCTGATACTTCCCATTCTCCTGCAAGCGAAATGCTAATACTCTCACGCCATTAATATCTACTACCCAATATTCCGGAATTCCTAATGCAGCATACAATCGCTTTTTTTCATCTAAATCGCTCGTCAAAGTAGTATCGGAAATCTCTGCAACTAAATCGGGAACTCGCCATTGATTGAGATTAATGCGTCGAGGTTCCCCTTTTTGCCACTGCGGGAAATCTCCGCCAATGTATAAAACTTTATCTGGCGCACCTGAACCCACTTTAGATTTTTCAATTACACAACCGCTGAGAGAATCAAAAGTTTGTCCTACTTTGGTGGTAAACCACACAAAAAATATGATAGTAAACAGATCGTTAAATCTGGCGTGCTGAGGCCCTTCATTACCCATATTGATCCAAAGATATCCTTCATGAAAAAAAATTTTGGCTTCCGCTAAAGACGGATTTTCGCAAGCCGCAACATAATCTTCCCATGTTGCGGCTTGCCATTGTGGAATTTTGCCCGCTTCAGGAAGGATGAATTTTGCAGTTATGACAGTCATAATTCACCAACAAATTAAGGATAGTTTTATACTAGCTTATGTGATTTTAGCTAAACAATGAAAACCTGTGCAGCCTAGCTTAAAGTTTTTAGTTTAATCTCAAACTGACATAACTTTCCAATTTTAGAGGGCGATCGCGCGAAAAAAGCCCCTACTTTTAGAGATCGATCGCGCGATCGCCCCAAATGTTAGTCTGGTTGCAAGTCAAAGACTACCAGCAGCGAAGCTTGAGGCATGAGTTGACGCAGACACAGCAAGTGCCCGTCAGCATCCGATCGCCTGCGAAACCTGCCCACAACAGTCCGCTGCATATTTGGCATGAGTTTGGCGATCGCCCAAGGGTAAAGCCGTTTTTGGTACGCGATCGCACTAGGATTCGCCGATAATCCCTGTTGATAACCGTTTTGTGGCATAATCTTGTTGTATTCGTAAGGAGTACAGAAAGGGCGTTAGTAAGTTTCTTGGCGGGAATGTACTAACGCCTTTCCCATTAAAATTCAAGCAGATATCACAATAATTGTCAATTGTCAATTCTTAACGCTAAGTTTTAACGGTTATCATATCTAAAGCTGCGATCGGCTGTGGATTTGAGGATTTTAGTAAGTGTTGAATTGTTTGCAAAAGTCATACATTTTTGATTTTCAACCGCAGATGAACGCGGATAAACGCGGATGAAAGAAAGATAAATTGAGGAGAATGAGTTAAGGGGATCGCTTATTCTTCACCCCAAGCACTTAAAAACTCAACTTGATTGTACATTTCCTCTGCGGATTTACTAGCTATAATTTTTACCAAGCGACGCAATTGTTCCCCAACTGAATAATTCTGCTGTCCCAAGATTATCCCCATATGTTCTTCCCCTTGGGTGTTCAAATCAGTATGCAATCGATAAAAATCCCTAGTATTAAAGCTATAGGTTACTCGATGATTTTTATTAGCCCAATACAAAATTTCTTCATCCCTGCGAGACAGCATTCCTATTTCTGCAACAGAAATAACATCAACACTCCGCAGGCGTAGAGCATCAAGCAGAGCCGAATTCATAGCATCTTCGTCTAGCAGCAGTAGAATAATGCTCATGGATTTGTCTTCAGGTTTTTGTAGTGTAACTCTGCTAACTGTTCGTAAGCTGCTTGTTCCTCTGCTAAATCTGTATCAATCTCTGCTCGATTAGCATGATAATACGTTAAAGCTGCATAAACTTGTGCGATCGATAAGTGAGTCATCAGCCTAGCAATTTCTTCCGCACTATTACCCTGCTTGTACAAAACGGCGATGCGGCGGACAGAAGTACCAGTTTCAGCAATAATGGGACGGCCGCCTCGAAGGTTGCGATCGCGGATAATTAAAGTCCCGATGTCTACTACAGTTGTTGTTGTCATACATTTTTTCAATTCAATTAACTTGATTATATAGATTTATTCTGAAAATGTCTAAGTGTTCATGCCCCTGACGCTTCTATTCTAGCGAGAATTGCTTAAAAATTTGAGAAGTCTTAAGAGCGATCGAACTCAATCAAACATCACAAAATCACTCTTTTGTCAACACAAAGACACTCCCTTCATTACCGCGCCCGATCCGCAAATCGCTATCCAAATAAGTAACATCTAGCCATCCCTGCTGTTCGCGAGTATCTAACCCAAAATCTACAGCAGCGAATTTTTTTCCCGACTCAATTTCATTGATATATTTAGCAGGAGATTCATAGCCGATTAACCTGCTTAAACCCAAAATCGATCGCTCAAACTTCACCTGCACTCGGCGTTCCGAAGTCGCCTCAAATCTGGCGGCTACGCTGACTATTCCTTCTAAGTAAGGCAAGCCGTAAAGTTCGGCAATGTTGTAAATTTTGGATTCTTTGACGCGGATGGATTGATAAATTTGACCCAATTTCAACAACGGAAAACCGTCAAGATTCAGCAGGGCGCGACTGCTGGTGTACAACAACCGCCAATCGCCATCTAAAAGCTCTGGGGCTTCTACAGGGCGTGGTGTGGGGTTATAATCTTCCAATTGGGCGATCGCACTTAAGATCGCCTGTTTGTCGTTTGGAGTCGCCAGCAAACCGCGATTCTTACCAGCAATTATCTCTAATAGTGCAGATTTTTTAAGCATAAGTTGACAGTTGACAGTTGACAGTTGACAGTTGTCGGTTCGTAGGGGCGGTGGATGGTGCGGGCCCGCCCTCTTAGTTGTCAATAGTGATTAGTGATTAGTTATTAGTTATTAGTATACCAATAACTCATAAAAAACACCCAGCGACTGCATCTGGTTTTGGCAAATAATATATCTGTAGGGGCGAAGCATGACCGCAGTCCATATGGGATGATAACTAATAACTTATATGCGGTCATGCTTCGCCCTCTTCACTAATCAAATGCACCCCAACCAGCAATCAATGCCCGATGCCCCATGCCCTATGCCCTATGCCCAATTCCCAATTCCCAATTCCCAATTACCCATTCCCAATGACTAAAACACCAAATTTCACAAGATAGAGTAGCGTCCGATAGAGGTATGCTGATTCTTGCTCGTTTGTTGCATAACGCCTGAGAACTTCCCCGACGCCGATCGCACCCTTTTGCTCGATCGCATTCAACATCTCTATCTGAACTTTAACAGAGATTCTCCGGTCTTGACCGAAGCTCGTAAACCAAATTGTGTGCAACTCTCTCAACAGTTCCGGTGTGGCGATCGCACCCAGACTCAAAATCATATCATCAGTTAAAGTTCTAGTCGCATAATGACCCAACACCCGAAACGGATCGTCCCCCAGCGGATAAGGTGGCTTCCCGGCTTTTGCAGGTGCAGACTCTGGTGCTGAAACCCGAATTTCTGCTAATTCCCGCCACAACTGTTCGTAAGCAGCAATTACTACTTTCCAATCATAAATATCTCTCGCCCTTTGTCTCGCACTTTCACCCATCCGCCTTCTCAATTCCGGGTTTTCAATTAATTTGCACAAAGCGCGGGTGCAGGCGTCAATATCAACTGCTGTGGCTAGGGAAGTGTGACCCATGTAAGTCGGCCAATTCAAACTCCCGTCGAGATAATTTAGCGCTAAATCTAAACAAGCTTCTGGGGGCGGGATGAGTGTGGGAATGCGGAAGCCGTCGATTTCGTGCCGTACTGATTCTTTGTATCCGTTCCAGTCGGAAACAATTGCCGGCAGTCCGTTGGCCATTGCTTCAATGGGTGTTAGTCCGAAGGTTTCTTGAATGTTGTCGGACAGCGAAATAAAAATATCGGAGGCAGACCAAATATTAACTCTAATTTCCGGCTTTCTGCCATCTACAAAAATAGCATTCACCGACGGACAAAAGATTTTCGCGCTATTTTTAAAGTCGGGTTCTTCTCTCGGATCTTCGATCCAACCGGCTTGAATTAAGTGGATTTTCGCCTTTGTTTGTTGGGCGGCGCGCTCCAAGGCGATGTACATTGGTACCGGATGAGCTTTGGCAGAGAAAGTCAATCGCCCGACAAATAGCACGACTATATCGCCCGGAGAAATGCCGAGTTCTTGTCGTTGTCGATCGCCCGCCTGGACTGCTTCCACACCCTGCGGAAACGCGCTGCAATCCACTCCTAGGGGAATAACTGGCAATTTCACCAAAATTTCGGGTTGACCGCCGTTGCGCTGCGCTAAATACTCAGACCACTCCCTCAGAACTCCTTCTACTGTGTTTTTCACGGCGTTAGAGGTGCAGATGAGGGCGTCCCAAGGTTGAACCGGTGCTGTTATCAAATTGCCGATCGACTCCATGACATACTTAGTTGCGATCGTATGGGTAACGCCACAAACGCTGTAAGCCCGCTGATTGACAAATCTGCGCCCCCAAACCATATCGGCAAGGGCGGGATCGGGTCGATAGATTGTACCTGGTTGAGATAGCAAATCTAGTCGATCCGTCGAAATCCAGCGGACTTTCCGAGGTTGTTGCAGCCACGGTTGGATGCGCGAACAAAACTCCTTAAATGTTGCTTCGCTGTCTGTGCAGCAGTAGAGAGAGTCAGCAGTACCGTGTTGGACTAAGCTTTTGAGAAATCCTTCTCCGGCTGAATGACGCCCCAGAAGTCTTTTCCCTCCGGTGTCGTAACCGTCTTTGTGGTATAAAATCGCCGCTGTTATATCCATCCTGAGATTTATTGTTCGAGAATTGGTTGAAGAAGGTAAAAGGCTTTCACCATAAGGCTTTGACGCAAAACCAGGAAACTGTTTTAACCCAACCGCTGGCTGGCCCAGTGTCCCGCGATACTTTCAAAAACGATCGCCTCAGATTACAATACTTATGGCTAAAGAGGGATTGGCAATATCGGATTTTAATGTTATCCTGGCGCCCATGATTGGGGGCGATCGCCCGAACCAGTCAGCCATCCTATCCGATCCGGAACCAAAGAGTGTCTGTGGTATAATGCCTTAGCTCTGCTAAATGCCCGATTTGCAAGTGTTCGATGGAAGGAGCAGTCAGTCGGCACAACATTAGTTCTACTCGATCTCGATCGCGTCTTTGTCTTTAGAAACCGATAATCATGTACAACCCATCTCTGCGTCAAATACCTCGCCACTTACCTGCCGATGTAATTCCATTAAAGCAGCAATCTTCTCTTTTAGACTGGTTGGAATCTAACAATCGCCTCTTAGCAAGGGATGTCCAAGAACCCGACTATCTGCACGAAGAAGAAATTTCCGAGTTGATGGCAGTTGACGACAGTCCTTACGATGATTTAGAAGAAGAAGCAGAAGATGATGCGGGTGTAGGCGACGAATAACTGTAGAATGGTAAGTCGATTTTAGATTTTAGATTTTAGATTCACTTGCAGCTTCGTGAATAACCGGAAGCCGAACTTGAGTCTAAAATTTGGGGAGAATCGATTACTGAAGTTTAGGGCTTGTAACGTTTTTGGCTGGTCAACGAATCAACCAGAAACAGGGAAAAAAAACCAAGAGATTTCCCAATCTCCTGTATCCCACCCTATTCTCGAATTGTCAAATGCTTATTCTCAAATGGTGTGTGTTGAGGAGTGATATGGATAACTTTGTGGATGAGAAAATCCCTTTTACTATGCCTTTCAAACTTACAGGCAGGAATTTATTCCTGCTGCTGGGTTTGGGACTCGGCATTGTAGCGATCGGTTTAGATGTAGCAGCGGGTAGATTTTTGGATGCGCCTGCATCGCTATTTATGCCACTAGCTGTTTGTGCTCTCATTGCATCGGGTTTAGGTTATCTGGTTGTGCCCGTACTCCAGCAACTGAAAGCCGGACAAATAATTCGCGAAGACGGCCCCCAAGCCCACTTAAAAAAAGCGGGAACGCCGACAATGGGAGGCATATTTTTTGTGCCAGCAGGAGTCGTAGTAGCATTACTTTGGTCGAGATTTAACTCAGATGTTGTTGCCGTATCGGCTTTAACTTTAGCTTACGGTTTCATCGGCTGGCTCGACGATTGGCAAATTCTCCGTCGCAAGTCGAATAAAGGTATTTCACCTCGGATGAAATTGGCTTTGCAAGTAGGTTTTGCAGCTCTTTTTTGTCTGTGGTTGATGTTCCACAATCCAACTATTTCTACGAACATTGCTTTGCCTTTCGGTTGGGTATTGCCTTTAGGTTTCTTGTTTTGGCCGCTAGCTGGTTTTGTGTTAGTTGCCGAAAGCAATGCTACTAATCTTACCGACGGCGTTGATGGTTTGATGGGAGGTTTAGGTGCGATCGCACTTTTGGGATTAGGTGCATCTGTAGCATCAACTTCGCCAGAATTAATGATATTTTGTGTCTGCATTAGCGGCAGTTGTTTCGGTTTCTTAGCTCACAACCGCAATCCAGCCCGGGTATTTATGGGCGATACAGGTGCGTTGGCTTTGGGCGGTGCTTTGGGTGCGGTAGCTTTATTAACAAATAGCCTTTGGATATTATTAATAATCAGTGGGATTTTCTTGATTGAAACAGTGTCAGTAATTGCTCAAGTGGCTTATTATAAAGCTACAAAAGGCCCTGATGGCATTGGCAAGCGTCTTTTAAGAATGGCTCCCCTGCACCACCATCTAGAACTCTGCGGCTGGTTGGAAACTCAGGTGGTTGGTATCTTTTATTTAACTAACGGGGTGTTAGTGTTAATGATTTTGATGTTGGCTGGCAACAGTTAACAGCGGATTAGTAACAGACTTTACAGCATATGTAGCTGATATTTACAGCCATGTTGAAAAACAAATAAGATGCCCGTTACACAAGAACTTCATGCAGTTGTGGAACGGGCATCTTGCCCGTTTTAGATAGAATAAAAAAACAGGTAAGATGCCTGTGCTACTAATATTAAATCTAGCTAAATCACAGGCTTTCCGGCCTGTGCCACTAATATTAAATCTGTTGTGGAACAGGCATCTTGCCTGTTCCAAGCTCATAAGCTAAAATGATGATATAGCCTTTATCAGAAAGATGAGGTATGACTATAAATGGAGTTTTTGATGCGACCTCGCTTACTATATAATAAATATAAGAGGGCTCCCATCCCAACAACGTACCTCACTTTTTTGAGAACCGCTATAATAGCCCCAGTTAATGCAATGGAACTTAAAAAAAGACAGGGCAATATTTGGATAATTGCTTCATCTGCCAGCATTCTATTGCTAACTGCGAGTTCCTTTTTTTACTGGAAACTTGTTAGACTAGGTTATGCTGTTCCCATTCCCTACATTTTAGATGTTTTTTGCTTAAGTAATTGTCCGGCTGATGAGTTAAATGTTTTACATACCCAATTACCACCAGATAATTTATTCAACTACGGCAAACCCCTATCACAAATTTTAGGCGAACCGGATAAGTTAGATAAAAATAGAATTTCCATCCTGGTGGAAAAATCAAAATACAGATTGACTGTCTATGAAAACAAAAAGCCTGTCAAATCTTATCCTGTTGTATTTGGCAGCAATCCCGCAGGCGATAAACTAAAAGAAGGCGATTCGCGGACGCCGGAAGGAATTTTTAGCATAAAAGATTTTTATCCTCACGCAGCTTGGTCGAAATTTATCTGGCTGGATTATCCCAGCAAACAATCTTGGCGAAAACATATCAAAGCCAAGCAAGCAGGTACAATCAAATGGTACGATAGTATTGGCAGCGAGGTTGGGATTCACGGCGTGCCTGCTAATTCAGAGAAAATTATCAAAGAGCGATCGAATTGGACTTTGGGTTGCGTTTCTCTGGAAAATAAGCATGTTGACGAGTTGTATCAGTTTGTACAAAAAGGTACAGAAGTAGAAATTATTAGATAACTGGTTCGTAGTAAGGACTTTAGTCCTGATTGACTCAACAAGCAGCAGAGAGGACTGAAGTCCTCATTACAAACTGGCAAGAGAGGACTGAAGTCCTCACTACAAACTGGTTCGTAGTAAGGACTTTAGTCCTGATTGACTCAACAACCCGCAGAGAGGATTAATGAACAGTGCGGAGTTTTTACCGATTGTTTCGGTTGTGGTACCTGTTTATAACGGGGAGACGGATTTGCCGGATTTAATTGAGTGTCTGCGATCGCAAACTTATCCAACAAACAGAGTAGAATATCTCTTAGTAGACAACAAAAGTCGCGATTACACTTCAACTATCCTTCAAGCAGCAGCCAAATCCCCCAAGCAAGAGGGATTCAATCAAATCACCATTCGCAATCTCACCGAAAATACGATTCAAAGTTCCTACGCAGCCAGAAACAAAGGAATGCGCGCCTCAACAGGCGAAATCATCGCCTTTACCGACGCAGACTGTCGCCCCGAACCTCAATGGTTGCAAAATTTAGTCGAACCATTCGCTAACTTAGAAATAGGAATTACCTGCGGTGAAATCCTCGCCCTTCCCGGTAACACTCTCTTAGAAAAACACGCCGCCCGCGAAAATACTTTATCTCAAAAACATACTCTCGCTCACCCTTTTTGTCCCTACGGTCAAACGGCTAACTTAGCTGTCCGCCGCCAGATTTTAGCACAAGTGGGTATGTTTCGCCCGTACCTTACGAGCGGCGGCGATGCGGATTTGTGCTGGCGGATTTTGCGGGAAACATCCTATAAAATGTATTTTGCCGAAAATGCGATCGCCCGACACCGCCACCGCAATACAATAAAACAGTTACAAAGTCAATGGCATCGTTACGGCGAGTCGAATAAATATTTGCACGAACTCCACGGTGTCGATTTGATGCGAGAATTCACCACAGGGGAATATTTGTATCGGCTGGCTAGATGGCTGTTAAAGGAATTGCCGGTTGCTACTGCTAAATGTGCGTTAGCGAAGCCCTCGAAGAGGATCGCCCGTGCCGATCTGGTAGATTTGTTAAATACGCCGATCGGTCTCTTGAATGTGAGAGCAAGGGCGATCGGACAGCGACAAGCCAAACTCCCAGAACTAGCTCGGGAAATTGAGCGACTTTAATCCTTAGAAGAAGACTGGGCGGTTGAAACCGCGTCTATACAGGCAAAACCCGCCGGACGCCGGTTGAAGACCTATCCTATGTTATTCTCTCTTGAGTCGGCGTCCGGCGGACATCGTTTGTGTAGGCGCGGTTTCAACCGCCGTCTGATCTTTACATCCGATAAGCACAGTTTATCTGTATATAAGTATGCTGAATTAGGAAATATGAAAATTTCAGGCAATCCTTAATATAAAATTAATAAGTCTATTTTGAAGCGCGCAGTTTCAGAACGACGAGAAACTCGCATTTACCCCCAAAATTTCTTTACTTCTGGCGAATGGCCTCAGCCTTCTGGCGTCGAGATTATTCTCAGATTTTTCAAGTTTTGTAACAATTACAGGTAGTGCCAATGGCTCAAATCCTACTCCAGACCGTTTGGTTTATACCTTGCTATCCACTCATCGGCGCATTTCTGTCGATATTGTGGTTTCCAGCAGTAACTCGCCGCACGGGGCCTAGACCCTCCGGTTACGTAAACGCCATCTTAACTTTCTTCGCTTTCCTTCACGGCGTCATCGCCCTGACAGCTATCTGGAACCAACCGGCACAACACCAGTTCATTCCCTGGCTGAATGTGGCAGGTTTAGACTTAACCATTCCCGTAGACATTTCTGCTGTCACCGTCGGGGCGACAGTTTTGATTACGGGACTGAATTTTCTGGCGCAGATTTATGCAGTCGGCTACATGGAAATGGACTGGGGCTGGGCTAGGTTCTTTTCCCTGATGGGGCTGTTTGAAGCGGGGATGTGCGGCTTGGTTTTGTCCAACTCCCTGTTTTTCAGCTACATGATTCTGGAAGTCCTGACTCTGGGAACTTACCTGCTAATCGGGCTGTGGTTCAATCAGTCTTTGGTGGTGACGGGCGCCCGCGATGCTTTCTTGACTAAGCGGGTAGGAGACTTATTCCTGTTGATGGGAGTAGTTGCAATTCTGCCGCTGGCTGGAACTTGGAATTTTGACGAATTGGCAGTTTGGGCTAAGACTGCAAACATTGACCCCACAGTGGCGACGCTGTTGAGTTTAACTTTGATTGCTGGCCCGATGGGCAAATGCGCTCAGTTTCCCCTGCACCTGTGGCTGGATGAGGCGATGGAAGGCCCTTTGCCGGCAACGATTTTGCGGAACACAGTGGTTGTGGAAACCGGTGCTTGGATTTTGATTAAATTGCAGCCCGTGATTGCATTGTCGCCCGTGGGGCTGAAGACAACTATTATTGTGGGTGCTGCAACGGCGGTGGGTGCGTCTTTAATTGCGATCGCCCAAATCGACATCAAGCGCACGCTTTCCTATATAGTTAGCTCTTACATGGGCTTGGTATTTATCGCCGTCGGTACCGGACAAACCCACACAGCTTTGACATTAATCTTTGCCTACACCTTAGCAATGGGTTTGTTGGTGATGAGCATCGGTTCAGTAGTTTGGAACAGCATCACTCAGGATGTCCGATATCTCGGCGGTTTGTGGGCGAAGCGGCCGATATCGGGAATATCGTTTCTTGTTGGCGCCGCTGGAGTGATGGGCCTGCCACCCTTCGGCTGCTTCTGGGCTTTATCAGAATTAGCAGGCGGGCTTGCTAAAACTCATCCTTCACTGTTAGTAGTAGTGCTGTTTGTGAACGGCGTGACTGCTTTTGGCTTAGTGCGCGTTTTCGGTTTAGTTTTCGGTGGCAAACCGAAGCAAATGACCGAACGTTCGCCCGAAGTTGCCTGGCCTTTTGTCTTGCCGATGACAGTGTTAATGGGATTTACCTTGCACGTCCCACACTTGCTCGCCGCCTGGGAATTACTGCCTTTGGCAACTTTGAATTATACTGCGGCCGGACTGTTAGCTTTGTCAAGTGCGATCGGCATTGGTGCCGGAGCATTTATTTACCTGAACGAAAAGTGGGAAAAACCAGTGCGAATTGGTTCTCAAGCCGTGCAAGACTTCTTTGCCTACGACTTTTACACCGCCCAACTTTACCGCGTGACCATCATCTTTGCCGTCGGTCTGGTTTCCCAAATCATATCCTGGTTCGATCGCAATATTGTTGACGGATTCGTTAACTTAATCGGTTTTGCCACAGTTTTCGGCGGGCAAAGCCTCAAATACAACGTTACGGGTCAAACTCAGTTTTATGCCCTGACAATTCT
>NZ_JAEQCB010000021.1:0-41873 GCF_020738785.1 Microcoleus sp. PH2017_05_CCC_O_A
GCTTCAGCGCTCTTTCATAGATCTAAAAAACAAGCAGTAAAAAGTTAAGTACGTGTTGAGGTACGTAGTTGCGCTTCAGCGCTCTTTCATAAATCTAAAGAGCAAGTAGTGAAAAGTTAAGTACGTTTTGAGGTAAGTAGTTGCGCTTCAGCGCTTTTTCATAGATCTAAAGAGCGCTGAAGCGCAACTACGTACCTTGAAAATCATCAAAACTGACGCATCTTTAACCATAGAGTGTGTCAGTCACCAGTTGTACTTATAAGCTGCGTTAATTGTTAAATTCTTAACTACTACTAAGGGTGAATTTTCAGGTAGCCCAAAATTCTGACCTTTTTTGTGAGGCGTGTATCCTTGTGCTAAGGCATGGAGAATTACCTCACACACGAACACAGGAGTAATAGCTGGATAACCAAAAGAAAAAGCTGTCGTCAATTTCTGAGCAGGATTCTCGTATAACTCTATAAACAAACCAATGCCGCCGTAATCGTCACGTGAAATAAGCCAACGATATTTTTCATCGTTTATGATGATACTGCGTGATTTTTTTTGAGGAAGTGCCATTTTTTGCCTGTTGTTTTGCTAGTAATTTTTAATTTTAGGTCTATCTGGTTTTTGAAGAGGGCGAAGCATGACCGTATATAAGTTATTAGTTATAATCCCATATTGACTGCGGTCATGCTTCGCCCCTACAGATATAATTGCCAAACCCAGATGCACCCGTAATTTTTCTCACAATTTGTTGTCTATTTCGATATTAATTTTTTTTAATTCCGTTTTTGGAAACCGCATTTATTAGCTCAAATGCACGGTGCGTCACCTCTTAATTTATCGATTATCTCAAAAATCTCTATAGCTGGCGCACCCTACTAAAAAGCTTTGATTTTGCCTCGAAGACCCGGATTTGACAGAGATTCTAAATCTATTTTACAGCTCGATCGATCGCCCTTGCACGCATAAACCGCCAAAGCAGTCCCCTGACGGTTGCAAACTCGCAGGTTGTAACCGTACTCGCTAGAAGCAGCGCCGAAGCGGTTGACAAACTGATAGCGTTCCATATAATCGAGCAAACTCCACAGTTGGCGGTTGACGATGATGATAACCCATGTGTTGCTGCGATCGACAAACCAGCGATCGAGCAATTTGCCGCCAAACTGTTTTTGAGCCAACCACAGACTCGGCGTGCTCTTTTCGGCTTGCGAAAGCGGCGGCGACGGGAAATTGGCAGCGTCTCCACTCGGGCAGACTGGTTGCTGGGAAAACGCCGCATATTGTCCCCACAGCAAGGCTGTGATGCACGTAGAACTCGCAATTAGGAACAAACATAAACTTTTTGTCAAAATGCTAGGTCTGCGCCGGAAAACTTGATTTTGGTGGCTGAATTTGTGGTGATTCATCATAATTTATTGCGACAAAATTATTGAAATTCCGATCGCCTAAACAACGAAGCAGGCAGAAAAGCCGTAAAAGTAGAACCACAATCTAACTCGCTGGTAACTTCAATATCACCGCCCATCATCTGACAAAAACGCTGGCTGATAGTCAATCCCAAACCTGTACCGCCGTACTTGCGAGTAGTTGAATTGTCCGCTTGGGTGAAAGGTTGGAACAGTCGCTCTTGCTGTTCTTGTGTCATGCCGATCCCCGTATCTGTCACTCGGAAAACTAAATATTCAGCATCCAAAATTAACATTTGAACAACTCGCGGTTGATATTTATTTTTTAATTCTTCACTGGTAATTCTTTCGACAGTAAGTACGATCGCCCCATTCTCAGAAAACTTAGCAGCATTGCTCAGCAAATTCAGGATTATCTGCCGCACTTTCATCAAATCGCTGTGCATGGCGCCGATATTCTCGGCACTCAATACTTGCAAGGTATTGCCGTTTTTCTCAATTAACGGTTTGATGGTTGTCGCCACCTCCTCGATCAGGCCGCCAACATCGAAGCTTTCGAGATAAATCTCCATCTTGTCAGCTTCAATTTTGGAAATGTCGAGAATGTCGTCAATCAGTTGCAGCAAGTGTTTCCCAGCAGTCCGAATTTTGTCTAAATCCGAAACTACCTCTAAGTTGCCCACCTCCTCGGCATCTTCCACCAGCAGATCGCTGTAGCCGATAATTGCGTTTAGGGGAGTCCGCAACTCGTGGCTCATGTTTGCCAGAAAAGCACTCTTGGCGCGGTTGGCGAGTTCGGCGGCTTCTTTTGCCAACTGCCACGCTTCCTCGGCGTCTTTGCGCTCTGTGATATCCCGCAGCGTGGCTACCACCGCTTCCACGCTACCGTCTGTCGCACACACCGGGCTGAGAATGTACTCGTAGTCGCGGGTTCCCCAGGCTGCGGTGGGGACGATTACTTCGCCTTTGGCGGGTTCGGCTGTGACAAATATGCGATCGCACTGTTGGTGAACCCGCTCCATAATGTTTGGAGGCCAGCCTAATTCCTGCCAGGTTTTGCGAATCATTTCTCTGGGGTTCATGCCGGCAGCTTGGGCGGCGGTGCGACTGACGTAAGTGTACCTTCCCGACTGATCCACTAGAAAAATTAGGTCGAGGGAAGCGCCGAGAATGCCGTCAACTGTTCTGGCGTGTCGGGCTACTTGAGCCGTCATTTGTCTGACGGTAATGGCGCCGCGGACTCGGGCGGCGAGTTCAAACTGCAAGAGTTGGTTGGCTTGTTTGAGGAATGCCGTGCGCTGTTCGACTTCTATTTCTAGTTCTACTTTGGCTTTTTCTAGGGTGAGTTCGGCTTTTTTGCGATCGCTCACATCTGTAGAAATTGTACCGACTGCATAAGCTGTGCCTTCGGAGTTGCAGAGGGGAAATTTGAGAGACAGATAAGTGTGCGGCCCGTCGTCTTGAGGGATGACTTCTTCAATGCTTAGGGGCGAACAGGTTTCAATCACTTTTAGGTCGTTTTCTCGCAAGACTGATGCTTTGTCTTGAGGAAAAATATCGCCGTCGGTTTTACCAGTTATTTGTTCTTTTGCCATATGGCACAAATTGTCAAAATGGCTGTTTGTAAGCAGGTATTTTCCGTCAGCATCTTTGATGTGAATCATTGCTGTGGAGTTGTCTAAAATCGCTTGCAGCAGTTCTTCGCTCTTCCGCAGGGCTGTTTGAACCTTTTGACGTTCGAGTATTTCTCGCTGCAATTCCAAGTTGAGGCGATTTAAGTCTTGCCAAGCTTCCTGGACTTGATTTAAGGCGATCGAGCTTTTTGCTGGTTCTGTATTTGTCGGCTGTGGGTGGTTTGAACCCCAGTTGGCGGCCAATTCTAGGGTTGGGACAGTTAGCGAGATTTCGGGATTTGTGATTTGCGCGCGATCGCCCCCACAATTTCCATACTCAAAATCCATCGCTAATTGACTGTCTAAATTAGGTTGTTTCGGGAATAAACCGGGGAGTTCGCCCAAATTTAAATTGTCAGATAAATTGTCAGATAAATTTTCCGATAAATTGTCAGAAGTGCGATCCTTTTCGTTGGCTTCGCTAACACACTTCCCCGATTGCGGCTGCGCTTCGGCGGTGGAGTTAGAGCGTAAATTCCCGTCTGCTGTTAATAAATCTGAGTTAGCTGGTTTGGCCATTCGGCGGGTGACTCCTACTGCCAAGGCCAGGGGTGCGGCGGCAGCCACAGACAGTGCTAGCAGCCAATTATTGCCCCACCAGGATGCGAGATCAGTTTGTGGCATTCCCCGCACTAAAATTGCTGCGGGTTTTCCGGCTAAATTGTCCAGGGATTGAGCAGCTACTGTATAAGTTTTACTGCCTGTTCGCATTTCCTGAGCGACAGG
Organism: Microcoleus sp. PH2017_05_CCC_O_A; assembly: GCF_020738785.1. Taxonomy (NCBI): domain Bacteria; kingdom Bacillati; phylum Cyanobacteriota; class Cyanophyceae; order Oscillatoriales; family Microcoleaceae; genus Microcoleus; species Microcoleus sp. PH2017_05_CCC_O_A. Next base: position 3,794 of record NZ_JAEQCB010000021.1, read on the forward strand.
CTTGCCGGCGGCTGCGAGTGCCGATTTCAGCAGCGATTTGTCTGCCAGCAAATCTGGCAACTTTTGATTTTTGGTAAATATTTGCGAACTTGCCAACACAAATTTGCCGTCAGTTGGGACGGAGTAGATAGCGCGATATCCGCCACTTTGTAAATTGATGGTTTCGCTGCTAGCAACTGCCGTCGTTTGGCTCAAAATTTTTTCTAACACTAAGACACCAATCACCGTCTTAGTTTTGGGATCGTTTACAGGAGTTGCTGTGTAGCGGACGAGGACGCTACCGTCTCCCGCAGGGCGCGGCAAAGATACCAATTGTTTCTGAAGTTCCGATTTGGCAATAATTTTGCTGGCGGTTATTGGCTTTTTGGCAGCGAATACTCGATCGACTATTTTTTGCAGGTTAACACTTTTTTCCTTGATGTTGGGGTTGACGCTAACTACAATCTGCCCGTTTTTTCCCACTAAGACAGCACTGTCTATTTCCCCTGTTTTAACTTGGGTTTCCAAAATATCCTTGACAGATTGTCGCAAATTTGATATGTTCTTGCCGCTGTTATAAGCTGAGGCTATTTGGGCGATCGTTTTGCTGTCAGAGGAGTTTTGCAAACTGAATGCAGCGCGATCGAGTTTAAGATTGTAGTTACTTTCACTAAGGCTCAGTTCAGATTTAGCTTGATTTTGCAGTTCGCTGCTTCCAACAGTTGATGTTAGCCAAAGTGCTGCTCCCGTTAATCCGACTGGCAAGATGGTTTGTAAAGCCAGCAATCCAATTAATTGTTTTCTGGTGACAGACAAGTTGTAGGTGGCAGGTCTGAAAACTGCTTTCAATCTTCTTTCGGAAGTCGCAAAATTAGTAGGCTGCGAACAGTTTTGCTGGCTGTCGTTTAACTGAGTTTGAGCCATAGTAGTAGATGCTAAATCGTTTGTAGATGACACGGGATATTAATCTGGAAGTATCAAGTTGAGATTTGGAAGTTGAGATTTTAGAGAGAGTTCCGTTAATCACCCATCAGAAAAATGTTGGCTCTCGCTGGGTCGAAGAAAGTCATAAAATAACTGGGGTATTGTCATAGAAATAAATTTTCTGGCTCTTCAACCAAATTTTGTAATTTAGTTTTTTTTACCAGAAAGAATTGGTTTAAAGCTGGAACCCGCGGAGAAATTAAAAGAAGACGATTCATTACTCCAATCCTCTTCCTTCCAGGTAGACTTTGCTGTCAACTGTCAACTGTCAACTGTCAACTGTCAACTGTCACCTTGTGTTTCAATCCCACAACCGCCTGCCCGCTTTGCCATTCAGTCGCTGGTGAGTGTCTTTGAGCAAAGTTGGGATGTCCAACTCTTCGGGACACCTGGGCAAACATTCGCCGCAATCGGTGCAGCGGTTGCCTTTGCTTCCAGGAAACCAATGTCCGGCATTTTCAAACATAGCATAACGGTATTTGCCAAACTCAGTCATGTCGCACCCGACAGCGAGATTCCGCAGCCGCAATACTTCGGGAATGTTGATGTTTTCCGGGCAAGGCAAACAGGCGTAGCACTGGCTGCATTTGTCAGTTTTCAAACGATCGGCAATCACCGATTCAATCCTCACAAACGCAGCAATTTCGGCCTGGGTGAGGGGAAAGTCGCGATCGGCATATTTTAGAGGTTGCTCTAATTCTGTCGGATTTGCAGGCCCCACACTCAGAGTTCCAATTCTAGTATCGCTCAGTAAAAACCGATAGTTCAACTCCAAAGGCGAGAAAGGCGAGCACAATTGTGCGAGAGTTTCTGGGGGCGTGTAGAGTTGCCCTCCTTTGTCTGCCGGAGAAATGATGAAAACGCCCATATCTTTGTGCTTGGCGAGTTCAACTGCCGGGGTGTTGCGCTGAAAAAAATAGTAATAATGCAGGTTGACAAATTCAAATAAATCTGTATTTATAGCAGCCAAAATCAGATCCAGAGGCCCGTGAGTCGAGAAACCGACGTGCCGAATTCGGCCATCAGCCAAGGCTTTGCGTACAGCTTCCATGCAGCCTGTGGGCGATCGCACCCAAGCCAAATGTTCCCAAGCATTCAAACCATGAATTGCCAGACAATCGATATAGTCTAGATTTAGACGTTTGAGAGACGAGTCGATGCAGCGTTCCGTGGCAGCAGCATCGTCCCCAGGAGGGATTTTCGTGGTGACGTGGAAGCGCGATCGATCGACAGACAAACCAGATGCGAGGGCCGCGCCTAGATATTCCTCGCTGCAACCGTAACCCGCCGCCGTTTCCAGGTGATTGATTCCCTGAGATACAGCTTGTTGTACAGTCTGAAAGGCAATTTCCTCAGAAGCCAAATAACGCATGGTTCCCAAGGAAAATACGGACAGGTGCAAGTTAGTTTTGCCAAACCGTCGATAGCGCATATCTGTTAGGAGGAAGTTTCGCTTTGGCCCAAGCCGCTTCTCTTGATCAAATCCTCCGGGCGGAGGTTTGAGATAAATTCGCGAAAGGCCCGGCGTTCGGCCTCATCAGCATCTCGATCGACCGGTATAGAAGCATCGGCGACGACTTCTTCCATCACCCAGATGGGGCTATTCGTCCGCAGAGCTATGGCGATCGCGTCGCTGGGACGGGCATCGATCTCTTTTTTCACTTCACCCTGACGGACAATCAGCACGGCATAGAACGTGTTATCTTGCAGCGAGTGAATCACTATCCGCTCCAAGGTAAGACTCCAGGCCTCTAGGAAATTGACCATCAAATCGTGAGTTAAAGGTCGAGGAGGCTTGTGGCCTTCCAGAGCACTAATAATAGCCTTTGCTTGCTCCTGACCGATATAAATAGGCAAAGCGCGACGCTCAGTAGCGTCTCTCAATAGGACAATAGGGCTGCGCGTGGCTGCATCTAAGGCAATTCCAGCGACTTTCATTTCAATCATTCGATCGGCCTCATAGAATTAAGAAACTGCAAGGCGGTGGAGAATTTGGACATAAAGATCACCTAAATCCAGTATGACTCGATCTTCGCCTGAATCTGCAACCGATCTGGGACTGTCGATTTTAGATTTTAGATTTTCCATTGACAATAGGGATAGAGGGGATGGCAAAAGCTCCTCCGTCTGGTTTGTGACTGTGGTTTGATTTAAATAAGCGATCGACTACCAAAAAATAACTATGTTTACAGGACTAATTCAATCTCTCGGAAAGCTGAAATCGCTAGGCAACGATTACTTCCAAATTTCCTGCACCTCAAGCAACTCCTATCAGATTTTACAAGATTTAGCCATTGGCGACAGCGTAGCAGTGGATGGAGTTTGTTTGACAGTGGTGGAAGTTCTGCCCCAAGGTTTTGTCGCCATCGCTTCCCCAGAAACCTTGCGCCGCACTAATTTGGGAGCATTCCCCGATGCTTGGGTGAACCTAGAAACCTCGCTGCGCGCCGGTAGCAAATTGGGCGGACATTTTGTGACGGGACACGTAGATGCGATCGGCACCTTAGCGACATCCACCCAAACCGCCAACGCTTGGGAGATGAGGTTTACAGCCCCACCAACAGCCAATTCGGGATGGCAGCGTCAAATTGCGCCATACATCGTTTCCAAGGGCAGCATCGCCGTCAACGGCATCAGCCTCACCGTAGCAGATTGCGATGCAGACGGAAATTGGTTTGAAGTTGCCGTAATTCCGCACAGTTTTTCCGAGACAAACCTCAGCTATTTGCAGCCGGGAAGTTTAGTTAATTTAGAAGCAGATATACTCGGCAAATATGTAGCAAAATTTCTCCGCAGCGGCGGCCGGGAAGCCCATCCCGAACCCTGGGAAGAAACCCCCGCCATGAACAGTTTGGGAACAATTACACCTGAATTCTTAGCCGAACACGGATTTATGTAATCTTGGGGTGTACGCGGAGTATTTAATCATAAAATACCCGGCGGTTGAAACCGCGTCTATAAAAACAAAACCTGCCTCCGCAGGTTGAAGAACGAGCGGCGAACATTATGTTATTCTCTTTAGTCTGCGGAGGCAGACTATCCTTCGGGAAGGCTAACGCCTACGTTTTTGTAGTTTGACCTCTTACTCGGATGACGGGCGCTTCGCCACATAAGCGCTTCGCGCTGGCTTCGCCTACGAGTAAGAGGTCAAAAGCGGTTTCAACCGCCGTCTGCATCTGCTCAAAACTGACGCCCCCTATCGACAAACTCTTTCTCAACAAAAACATTTTTCTCCCAAAACAACCCCGCCGCAATTCCCGCCTGAGAAACCAAAAACAAAGCAGCAATTAATAGCTTTTGAATACCCGATCCCTGGGAAAATGGATAAGTTAGCAAATTCAGATAAAATGACGGATGTTGCCGTTTCCCCTTAGCCCCACTTTTCGAGATAATTTCCCCAAACAAAAAAGCACCTCTACCGTAATTGAATTGCTGCCGCCAAAATTTCCGCAGAGTTAGTGCGTGGGAATGATAGACTGTAACTTCGGGAGCATAGACCGCGCGGCCTCCCAAATTGAGCCAGCGAAAGCAAAATTCCCTATCTTCTCCAGCCGCTAGCGAAAAAGTCGTGTCAAACCCGCCGATTTTCTCGAAAGCCTCAGCGGGAAGGGCAAAATTGTTAGAAGTGAAAAATTGTGCGCGATCGCCAATAGCATTGTAATAACTGTAAAGGTAATCGATCAGTTGCTGGCTGGCAGTAGAATAGATATTATCCGGCAGCGCGTTGACAGTTCGACCTCCGATCAAACAGTCTGGTGTTTCCACAAATCGCTTTTCTAGATTTTGCAGCCAATCTGCCGCCACAGTACAGTCATCGTCTGTAAACACTAAAAATTTACCCTCGGCTGCAAAAGCCCCAGTATTTCGCGCCGTTGCGGGGCCTGAGTTGGGTTGTGTCAAAAGTGTGAGATTTAACCCATTTTGAAAAGGGGATATTGTATTTTCTACAGATATTTCGGTGCTGTCGTTGACGACAATCACCTGAAACTTATCGCGCGGATATTCTAGTTCCACAAAAGACTGAAGACACTGCGCTAATTTCTCGGGGCGATTGTAAGTCGGAACTATAATTGAAAATAGAGTTTTAGTTGTGTTCATTCTAACTCATATATTTTAATATTTTAAGCGATACAGTACCGACTCAGTATTAAAATCTTTGCCGAAAACTGGTTGCAGCGGGCCCTCGGGACTTGTCAGCCAAGATAAAGCTAGTTTGGTGTATTCGTCCATCTCAGTCAGGGGCCCGAATCCTACCATCTTAATGTTATTTTTGTGGAGGTTGTCCATCCATGCCGGAAGTCGATCGGCTCTAAACGGCACATATAAAACTTGTCTGTCCAAATTTTTCCCGTAAAACAGGTAGCTGCGGTAACTTAAAAAGAAGCCGATTTTTTCATTGGGTACTGTATTTTTGTCAATATATTCGTAAATGCCGCGATACAGTTCGGCGCGAGCAACATCTCGCTTTTCCCTCGCCACCCAAGTAGCACTTACCATCAATGCTATGCAGACACAAATTATCATTATGTAACTTGATTTTTTCAAGCTAGCGAGTAGATTTTTCAAGCCAATTAAACTAGGATTGCGCTTAAATAGAATCCCAGCTAGTAGCAGTAATCCAACATAAATCAATGGGTATATTCCTAAATCTGGCCAACGGGGCGCTAATATTTTTATCACCAGATTGATGGCTTCGGCAAAATGAGATTTAAACCTGTCAATTAACCAACTTCCCCAAACAATACTCTTTCCGGTAAAAGAAGCATTTTTAATTAGGTCAAAAATTGTGTTGCTAATAATGCCGGAAATACTGCTAATTAAAACAACTGCTACAATTACTTGCTTGCGAGTTTTGAGCTCAGTCGCGGTTGCTGCTGCTGCGATCGCCAGTAAGCTTAAAAAGGGAAAGCCGTATCTGAGATTAAAACCGAGTAAAGGACTGAGTTGACCGATCGCCTCTCCGGCAGTCCCGGAGGTGTAAGGTGTAATGACGTACAGAATTCCGGTGCTGGCGAGAACTACGGTTAAAATGATATTGTTTTGATTGATTATTCTGGTTTTACCTTGGATCGCAGCCAGAGGTGCTGCTAATACCTGAAGTGCGATCGCCAGAAATGGCAGTTGCAATCTAATGAGGACTTGCAAGCCGAACATTTGCCAGTGGGAAATATTACTGGGATTAAATTGAGCGGCTAAAGTGCTTTGCCAAATCTTCAAAAGTGGCGAAGCTGAAGGCGCAGGTATGGTAGGTGTTGGCTGCTGTACGGGAGGTTTTGGTGACGCTACCGGAGGTTTTGGCCCAGGTACGGGAGGTTTTGGTGACGCTACCGGAGGTTTTGGAGACGCTACCGGAGGTTTTGGCCCAGGTACGGGAGGTTTTGGCCCAGGTACGGGAGACGGTGGGGCAACAGGCTGTAAGGGAATGTTAATCTCGCGGGAATCACCAACAGGATAATTGATGTGCAGCAAGTTTCTCGCATACCAAAAACCTCCTAAAAACAAGCAGCAAAGTATGCCGCACACCAAGACTGGTTTGATGTGGCGAATTCTAAAATTAGTTCGTGTAGAATTTTTATTAACGATGAATCTTTTAATTTCTAATATTGCTAATCCTCCTAAAAGTGAGGCTGCATAGACTAGGGCAGTGATTTTAATTCCGGCTATCATTCCTACAGATGCCAAAAATAGGGATAGCTCGGATTGCGATCGGCTGCTGTGATAGGATAAACCTAAATATAAAGCAACTGTAAATATCGCAGCTAGCGGTAAGTCTGGGTGAATGGTGTTAACTTGGTTGAGCATCATCGGTACTGTCAATACTAAAGATGCTGCTGCCATGCCATAAAATCTCGTTGCTCCAAATTTTATACTCAATAGATAGACTGCAATTCCTTCAAGTACCCAGGCAATTAGCATGGGAAAAGCTGTGAGAAAATCTTCTTTGAAGGGGAGTACGCACAAAGCAGACAAGACGTGCCAATTGTAGGGATATACTCGGGCTTGCTCGTGTTCAAAAATCCAATTTCCGGCGGCATCTAAGAATGTAAATGAGTGGGTTTGATACCATCTGGCAATTACAGGTAGGTGAAACCACAATGAGTCATAATTTGTTGTGGGTTTAGTTGCTAGGGTTTCCCACAACACAAATCCTGCAAATGCGGTGGCACCAATGATTAGGAGTTCGGATGGGATCAGAGGTTGCTTGAGTTGGGGAATCTGCCACTGCGAGAAGCTAAAAGATTTCTGGTTTTTGGCATAAATCAGAATTAAGCCGATCGCACAAATCAGCATTTCTGCTATAATGACCGCAGCAAGATTTAGGCGATCGGCACTTCCTAAAATCAAACCTATACAAATTTGTGCAAGACTCCATCCCGTCAAAAGTACGAGGAGAAAATGAGGAAATGAATAGTTACTGTTTTCCTTGTGATTCTCGAAGGCCAGAGACAAGCTTAGGGGAATCGGCCCGACTATAATAATCAGAAATAAAATTAATTCCCACAAATACTGCGCTATTAGCATAAGCTACTATTTACCAATTTTTATGGGAGGCTCTTGCTGATTGTTTGTAGTGAGGACTTTAGTCCTTCTATGGATGCGGACTAAAGTCCTCACTACGAACCTATTTGATTGTTTGTAGTGTGTACTTTGAGTGCTTATAAAACAATACGCTTGGGTTAAGGCTGATCCACCCTAACCCCCCTAAAAAAGGGGGGGGACAAGAACTCGATCAAAGTCCCCCTTCTTAAGGGGGATTTAGGGGGATCTCCGGGCAAGAAACAGTGTTAACTCAAGCGTATTGCCTGATAAAAAACCTATCTGCTAGCTTGCTTCTGAATTTTGGGTTTGGAGGCTTCTTTATCCTTGGATGCAGAAGTGTCAGTTTTTAACAATTCTGGGAATGGCGGCTGGAGGTTGTGAACTTCGATGTCCATTCCCAGCGGCAGAGGTGGAAGCTGGGGCAGATCGTTTTCCAAATCCTTGAGTGCACTAGCGCTTTGTGTTTCCACAAATTTTGGCATTTGGGGTATTTTGGCGGTTTCCAAAGTGCCGATCATTTTTGCTACAGCGAATTCTAGCTGAGCACCGGGGTCGATCGCCACCCAACCCTGAGCAGTCATTTGCCGAACCTCGAAGTGGAGGTGAGGCCCTGTAGACATTCCTGTACTGCCGACACGCCCGATCGTATCACCCTGTTTCACCCACTCTCCTGGTTTGACAAACAGTTCTGAAAGGTGTCCGTAGAGAGTTTCCTGAGACTGTTTGCTGTGGTTGAGAACCACCGTCAAACCGTAGCCGCCCAACCAATCGGCGATCGCCACTTGACCCGCATAAGCGGCCAGTACGGGCGTTCCCATCGGGGCTCCCAAGTCCGTTCCGGTGTGAAACCTACCGTAGCCCATAACCGGATGAGTCCGCCACCCAAAGGGTGAAGTAATTTCCGCAGCAATCGATAGCGGAAACAGCAGGCTGGTGTTGCCATTTCCAGGCCGGCCCAAGGGACGCGGGGTGAGATTGTAGTAAGCAAAACCTGTATTGCTGCCGCTGCTGACACTAATCGCGCCGACTTGCACTGGCCCTAGTCCCATGCTGGGTTCGGGTGGGCCAGCGGCGTAGGCTGCCGTGTTAATCGAGTATCCAGCATCTGCTGAGTATCCGGGGTTAGCTGGGTATCCGCTGTCTGCTGAGTAGCCCGGAGGTGTGTAAGCAGATTCCGACTGGTTGCCCTGTCCCCAAAGCTGGTTGCCTACTTGTTGAGCGGCCTGACCTACTTTACTGATAGGATTTCCGCTATTATTTCCGGCGACAGTTCCCCGAACATTGCCCGGAAGGTTCGGAACAGTCCCGGGGCTTTGTGGCAGATTTCGAGAAGGAGGGGTGGCAATATAAGGGCCAATTGTGCTGGGAGTTTGCGGGTTGTAGTTGGGCCCTCCGGCGATCGGCCTTTCTGGGCTGTAACTGGGAGGGGCTGCTTCTGCTGTCACGGGTTCGGGAACAGCGGCAGGCCCGCACAAACCGCCAACTCCTTGTCCTGCTGACACGGAACCTTCGCAGCCTGTCGATCTTTCTGCAAACTCGATCGTTGTAGGCGCTTCGTATTGGCTGGTAGCGCCAACACTGTAGTCTGTTTGGTCGGTGGCAGCGCGGGCTTCTGGGTTAACTGGTGCTTCAAAAGGAGGTTCCTGGGCCGTCGCTTCTGGCAAGGGAATCAGTGCGGGTTCCGGTAGATAATATTGGGCCGGAGGTTGTTCGGTGACGTAATCTGGCGATGGGGCCCGAACTTCTGCCTGGGGTTCGGGATCTGGTTCTCGCTGCACTTGGGCTTCGGGTTCCGGGGGCGCCAGAGGTGCTTCAAATAGTGGCTGAAGTTCTGCTGCGCCGGGGACGGCTTGTTCTGCTGGCGGAGTTTCAGTTTGGGCCCAAACTATGCCTTTGCTCAGCAGTCCCAGACTGGCAAGGCAACCTAGTCCCACCAGCATTGAGCGTTCGGACAAAAGGCGCGATCGAGTCCGGGCGCCTGTGGGGTGATTTTTTTGCTGTTTGGTGTTCAAATGGGCTGTTATTTGCTTGTCTGGAACTGGTTTCACGATTTTTTTTTCCCAACTCAACAGGGGGGGCGCAAGAAGATTAGTCGATTGTAGATTTTAGATTTTAGATTTTAGATTTACTCGCAGCTTTGAATTCTGGGAGGAGGAATCTTAGTCTAAAGTTTTGGGCTGCTGGCGACAGGAGTCGGAAAGCAAGTATCTGTTTTTTGGCATGGTCTGGATCGAAGTGTATGGCAATCCTTATCTTTATACAGACTTAACTGATTTTACCAGAAGTAATTGGTTGAAAGCCGGAACCCTGCTCGGGAGAAATGAAAATCAGACTATTCATTACTCCAATCCTCTTTCTTCTAGGTAGAGGTCGCTCTCAAACTGTCAACTGTCAACTGTCAACTGTCAACTATTGAACGGGCTTAAGGCAATTTTTTTTCCCGTCGAACAGCTCGAATGCTGCGTCGATTCGCGATCGATACCCTGGTTTTTCCGCTCCCAATCATTGCACTGCCAACTAGCCTGTGACGGCCACATTGATAATAGCGCTTTGGCGTTCGTGTCTGTGAATTAAGCTCCCCCATCTCCCCCATCTCCCCATCTCCCCATCTCCCCATCTCCCCATCTCCCCATCTCCCCATCTCCCCATCTCCCCATCTCCCCATCTCCCCCAATTTTTGCCGATCGCCCATTTAAACTAAGTAGCAAAATTGTTAATTGTCTAAAATACAAAGGAAATGACTCACTTGGGGAAGGATAAGTTTCATGGCTTTAGCTGGCGATCGCTTGACAAATTTTCCTGACTCTGAACGTACCGGACAACCTGACGGTATTAGCTGGCAGTGGCAGCAGAGTGCCGAAGGCTTGCCCTATCTGACTTGCAGCTTGCTCGACCGATGGTCTCACGGCTTTTTTACTCGCGATTTCTCGCCGCGCGGCCCGATCGATCTCACGGAAGTTTTAGCACCAGGATCTCCCGTTTACCGTCTCCAACAGGTACACGGCAATGTCGTACTCAAAACCGATCTATTGCCCCCAGTTGTGGCTCTAGACCCGGAAACAGCTACCCCCACCTATGCCCAGGCCGATGGCTTGGTAGCATCGCGAGATTTTGAGGCGCTGTGGGTTTGCTCGGCTGACTGCGTACCGGCGCTAATTGCTGATAGCGGCACGGGACTCGCGGCCGCCGTTCACGCTGGTTGGCGCGGGACTGCTGCTAAGATATTACCAGAGGCGATCGCTCAACTTGTGGCACAAGGCAGTCAATTAGAAAATCTGAAGATTGCTCTCGGGCCGGCGATCGGTGGAGAGGTTTACCAGGTATCTGTGGAAGTGGCAGCCCAATTGGGAGCCACGATTACTCCTCAGAATGCAGTTGGTGCAACAGCCGACGGCATTCTGGAATTTTTACACCAACTACCCGAATCACCTGTGTTGACCGATCCAGAACCGGGAAAGGTACGGTTGGATGTTCGCCTCTGCAATGCTCTGCAATTGCAGCAGTTGGGAATTAATTCTTCTCAAGTGGCGATCGCTCCTTTCTGTACTTATTCTGACTCGGCTCGCTTTTTTTCCTACCGCCGCGATCGACTAAAAAAAATCCAGTGGTCGGGAATTGTCAGCACATCTAACACAAGTTCCTGCTAAAAGCATTCGGCACAAGGTAAAATTTAAGATTGCCGGCTTAAAAAATCACAATCTAAATAACAATCTTTGGATTGACAAATTTTTATTTCTGAATGCCGAATGCCTTCTACCTTCTAGCCTCGTTTCGTTGCAGCCCTCTCAGGTCTCAAGACGCTGAGTTTTCCGCATACCAAAAAGTTTTATGAGTGAGCAAACTCCCTATCAACTGCTTGAAGTCGATGAAGATGCTTCCTTTGATGAAGTGCAAGAGGCCCGCACCCGTCTAGCCGAGCAGCACAGCGGCGACAAGAAACGTTTGGAATCGATCGAAGTTGCTTACGACGCGATCCTCATGGATCGCCTCCGCCAGCGACAGGAAGGGAAAATAAAAGTACCCGAACGCATCCGCTTTCCCGAACGAGTGGCTCCCCCACCCGCCAGCTTTACTCCATCTGCTCCGTCCGGCAGCCCAGCTTGGTTGCAGCGCCTGATCGATACTCCTAGTCGAGCCGATATTTTGTGGCCGGCTGGAGTTTATGTGGGATTGGGCGGACTGAGTATTTATCCAGCGGCTAACGATTCTTTACTACAGTTGACTCTGGCTCTTGGGGTCGGCTCTTGTCTTTATTTTCTTAATCGCAAGGAACAAAAATTTGGTCGGGCTGTGCTGCTGACTGTGGCTGGCTTGGTTATAGGCTTGGTGCTGGGAGGTCTTATGGGCCCTTTGCTCAGTACGGCATTTATCACAACAGAGAAATTTATCGCTTTGTTTACGTTTTTAATTCTTTGGCTGGTCAGCAGTTTTCTGCGATAGTCGGTTGTCAGTTGACAGTTGACAATTGGCAGTTGACAGTTGGCAGTTGTTAATTATTGTTATTGGTTAATTGTTATTGGTTGGTTCGTAGCTCTTAGGTGTTAGTAGTTAGTTGATTGTTACCAATTACCAATTACCAATTACCAATTACCAATTACCAATTACCAATTACCAATTACCAATTACTAATTAACAATAACTAATGACTATTGACTGTTGACTAATGATTGATAACTGTTGACAACTGACAACTGACTAATAACTATCCTAAAATAATCTCAACAGCTTCGCTCAAATTGTTAGCAATTAAATCCGGTTGGTGCATTTCTAGTTGGGTGCGATCGCGAATGCCGCACAAAACACCAATTACCTTGACACCGTGAGTTTTTGCTGCTATAATATCCGCCTCCGTATCCCCCACCATCCAAAGCTCAGAAGCAGGCGGCAGTTCAGCGAGAGCTTTTGCCATCAGCAGGGGCTTATCTTTGACATCCCCGGTTTTGACGTAATCGTTGGGGAGGCAATAGCGACGGTTTTCTGGGAAAAAATGCCCTAAATTGCAGCGGTTGAAAGCCTCGTCTAGTTCCCTGACGCGACGCATAGTCATCACCGCCAAGTCTATTCCAGCGCGCTGCACCTTTTCCAGGGTTTCCACGGCTCCAGGGGCTGGTTTATCGTAAATCAGGAACGGCAGCGTGTGGACAGTTTGACGCCGTTTCTGGGCAAATTCGAGGGCTTGGGCTGCGTCTAATCCTGAGAGAATGCCGATTTCGGTTTCGGGAACCCGCGCCCGCTTCATGTCCCAAAACTCGGCTTTTGGGAGTTCGTGCACTGTTTGGCCCTCACGCTGAGTCTCGGCCAGACACTGCTGGTAAACTCCGTAATAGCGATCGGACACGTCCATAATCGGGCCGTCAAAGTCGGTGATAAGTCTCAGCATTGAGCAGAGTATTTTGAAAATTTTATACAAATTGTTAGAGATTATATCACTTTAATGTCACAGATCCTTTACAAAACTTGACACAAATACCCAGGGGAGGTAGTGTCTATAGGAATGGTGCTAATTAAAGGCAATAGTTTAATTCAACTGTGCCAATCATCAACTGTAGCGGTTGTAACAAATATTATCAGGGAGCATCTCAGTTTTGATTTTGTAGTGCTGTCCCCGCTCGCTTGCTGTTAAAACAAAGCGAGCTCTTAAGCTCTCACTACAACAAAAAAAAGCTTTTTGCCAAAATGAGATGCTCCCTATTATCAGGGAATCTACAATTTAAAATTTGCTGTACAAATACGGCCAACCGCTAGGTATTGTTAATAAATCCAAACCTCAATAGAGGCTGATTTTGACTGCGCTTGCTCACAAAAAAGTTGGTCTAAGTAATAATTTTAAATAAAAAAAAGCTTGGAGAATCCCAAATTTATTGTGTCGATAAATTAGCCAGCGAGAATAGTTGCTGGCATCCAGCAGAATCAAAATTTCTATGAGAAATAGCAAGCACCAAAACAACAACTAATTTTATCTGCTAACCCTAGAGTCTGATGGTTTATAATAACGAGATGCTTCCCAAATTAAGTTTACAGATTAGCTCCCAAAACATTAACAATCTGCTTGACAAATTGTTATCCTTGCGTCGCATTGAATACCTTGCAGTCGATCGGGAACTGAAGATTCAAGAAACATCCTTGAACGTACAAGATTTTGCCCAAATTCCTGATGAATTGGAACAAGGCAAAGATGTGCGCGATAGTTTTCCCGAACTGATCGGAATTGAAGAACTGCTAGACGATATTCTAGAACAACGACAGCCAAGTTTCCAATTAAAATCTGTTACCAGAGTTTTAAATGATGGCTCTTATTTTTATCTAGATTTGTATATTTTTGGTCAGAAAGAGCAGCTCAATCCTGAGAGATTAATTATTTTCTGCGAAGATGTAACAGACACTGCTGCTCTTCAGCAAAGTATGGTTCAAGCAGCCAACGAAAACAGTATTAAAGTCGATTACTTGGCTAACGCTCGCGACTATATTGATAAAATTCTTAACTCCATAAATGATATTTTATTGGTGACAACGCAAGCGGGAGAAATCAAAAAGGTCAATCAATCCACCCAACTATTGTTTGGATATACCGAATCACAATTAATCGGTCAACCAATCTCGATGATTACGGCGGACGAGGAATTATTGCGTCAAGTCAGTCAGCTACCTCTTGAACTAAAAAATGAATCTTGGCATCAAGTAAAAGTAGCTTGTACAACTAAAAAAGGTTCAAAGCTGACAGTTGCATTTTCCTGCTCTACTATTGAGACAAGTATAGAAAGCAAGCACTCAGACAACAAAACTATACAAGATTTTGTCTATGTGGGCAGAGATATCACCGAGCAACAACGGACAAAAAAGCGTCAAGCAGCACAATATGCAGTAGCTCGCATCATGTCAGAATCTGGTTCTTTAGAGAGCGCCACTCCGAAAATTATGCAAGCTATTTGTGAAAGTTTGGGGTGGGATATCGGTGAACTTTGGACGCCTGTGGATGAAAAACATACTAAGTTTGATGCCGAAGATACGCACGATCGAATACCATTTTTGTTTGCTGCACCAGATAGTAACGTTGAAGATATTCTCCCTTTTTTGCTTCGAGTGGGAGTTTGGCGGCGGGGAAGTGAAGTTGGGGAGTTTGTGGAAAATTGCCAGCAGATTACCCTAGAGCCTGGTACGGGTTTACCGGGAATAGTGTGGAACACCGGTTATCCGCAATGGATTACGGATCTTCTTAAGGATGGCAATTTTATGCGATCGCACTTAGCTGCTAAAGCAGGATTGCGATCGGCCTTCGGTTTCCCAATTCGTGCTAGCGGTCAAGTTGTAGGGGTAATGACTTTTTTCTGCCGGGAAAAACAGCCGTCGGATGAAGACTTACTGCAAATGATGGCGGCAATAGGTTCCCAATTAGGACAGTTTGTCAAGCGCAAATATGCGGAGCAAGAATTGCAAGAAGCCGAAGCTTCCATCCGGTTTTTGTACGAGCAAGAAAAACAGCAAAGTGAAAAATTGGCTCAGCAAAATGTAGCATTAGAACAGGCTAAATTAGAATTAGAATCTGCTAATCAGGCATTGCACAGACTCGCATCTGTGGACGGCTTGACTCAGATTGCTAACCGTCGCTGTTTTGACAAAACATTGCAATCAGAATGGCAGCGGATGACTAGAGAGAAACAGCCAGTGTCTTTAATTTTGATCGATTTAGATTTTTTTAAGCTTTACAACGATCGCTACGGGCATCAAGGAGGCGATGAATGTCTCAAAAAAGTTGCTGAAATTTTAGACAGAAACGCTCACCGGGGAGGTGATTTAGCGGCTCGCTACGGTGGGGAAGAATTTGCAGTAATTTTGTCCGGGACTGATGCTAAGGGAGCAATGCGGGTAGCTGAATCAATTCGCAGCGATTTGAATGCTATGGCAATTCCCCACGAAGCTTCAAAGGTAAGTGAGTCTGTGACGGCGAGTATGGGCGCAGCTAGTGCTGTGCCCGCTGCTGAACAATCTTTGGAGTGGTTGATTGGGGAGGCCGATCGCGCGCTGTATCGAGCTAAACTAGAAGGGCGCGATCGGATTGTTTGCGTAGATTCTCAAATACGATGCCAGGGCGAGAAAGGAGTTTTTTCTGATGATTGTGAGAGAAGCTAAAATCGCTGATGCACCTGCAATTGCACAGGTTAATCTCGACACTTGGCGGACAGCTTACCGAAACATCATACCGGCAGATTACCTCGCCAAGCTGTCCTATGAAAAACGAGAAAACAATTGGCAAGAAATCCTGTCAAACGTCAAAAATACTGGCGATTATGTCTGCGTTGCTGAAAATAACTCGGGACAAGTTGTAGGTTTTGCTGCCGGCGGTTGCGAGCGCACGGGCAAATATGTTTATCGAGGAGAATTATTTGCCATCTATATTTTGGAGGAATATCAGCGTCAAGGAATTGGGCGACAACTCGTGCGATCGGTTGCCACAAAATTGGCAGAATTAAGTTTGAACTCGATGCTGGCTTGGGTACTGGGAGACAATTCTGCTTGCAGGTTTTATGAATTTTTAGGAGGCAAAAAAGTGGAGGAACAACAGACAAGTAGAGCTGGAGTTTTAGTCAAAGAAATTGCTTACGGGTGGACGGATATTGCACTGCTGCTCGACAAGGCTGCATGAACTCAAAAGTGGAAGTTTTATCAATCATCGATCAAGCTTCCCCGCTTCATTTGTTCCCGTTCAATTGCCTCAAACAAAGCTCTAAAATTACCCGCCCCAAAACCTCCAGCTTGCACCAGTTTGTCATTAACTAAAGTAACTCGACGCTCAATAATCTCGAAAAAGAAAGTCGGTTCGGCAAAAATTGGCTGGGTAAAGATTTGCAGCAGCATCGCAGCGGGAGTATCTTCTTGCCAATCTGCCAAAACTTCGGAAGCTGCAATTGCTTGCCAATCTGCGGGCAAATAGTTTTGCCGCCGCCGCAATTGCGAGTAATATGTTGGAGGAACTGGCAAAAAAGGCAAACCGCGCGATCGCAAATCGGCAACAACCTGCACAATGCGATCCGTTTGCAAAGCCATGTGCTGAATTCCCGGCCCTCGATTTGCACTCAAAAACTCTTGAATTTGAGAATTAGATGATGCCGGTTCATTAATCGGGAATTGCACCCCACCTTCAGCGTGTACCATAACTTGGCTTCGCAAAGCAGACTTCTCAGTCTGAATATCAAAATTTTGCTGCGGCTCAAAACCTAATATTTTTTGATACCAACTAACCGCACTTGACAAATCGCCAGATTCAACATTTAACACTACATGATCGATCAGAGTCAACAGTGGCGGCCCAGAAGAAGCACGCAGCAGTGAATTCTCGCCAATTCGCTCAACAAGCGTGTGGCTTAAATCTCCCCAGCCAGAGATTTGTGCGAGTTTAAAACCGCCTCCTGCCTTTAGATCTTCTTGAATCGGTTTCAGGATTTTAGCACCTGCCACCTGCGCTCTAGCGATCGCTAATTCGATATTTTTAACCCGAAAGCCCACATCGGCAATCCCCGGAGGATGAAACTCCAACCAAGTAGCAGCGGGACTAGCGGGTGTCAGAGGCGAAGATAAAACAAAACATATATTGCCGCTGCTGACAACCTCAGTGCGAGTGTCGCTGTTGGCATAACCTGCTATTGATTGAAAGCCTAAGTGGCTGACAAACCAGTCGCGGGATACTCGAGCATTTTCAACGTAAAACTGAATGCGGTCAAACTCCATAATCAATAATTGAAAATGGAACGTGAAAAGTTGAAAATCGGCTGATTTTCACGGTTAAATGGCAAGGGAGAGACTGAGAAATGGAGATTTTTCATTGTTTTTTTGTCTAATCGCTTAATAATAACCCAAAAATTGAATATCTTAGCTCCCTCTGAAGGCAGAAATACATCGGCACTTAAAAGAAAGGCGGTGTTTGGGATGACTTTGACAGTTGACAGTTGACAGTTGACAGTTGACAGTACGAGCGATCGCTTGCGATATTGTAGGGTGCGTCAGCGATTAGTCTAATTTTCAGGTGGGGAACCAGAAGTGACTGACGCACCCTACTACTTCATTCAGTTGACAGTTGACAGTTGACAGTTGACCTGGGACAGCCAGAGGGCAACCTCTACATGAAAGTCTGAAGATTGGAGTAATGAATCCTCTAATTTTAATTTTTACGCCAAACCCAGAGGCTTTCAACCAATTATTTCTGGTAAATCGTCTGTGGGATACTAGAAGGAATCAGCCATGAGATTTACTCCACAGATAAATCTCGAAGATTGAACTTTTTTCTAAAATCTGGGAAGTATCGAGTTGGGTAAATCAGTGCTATGAAAGCACCATACAAACTCATTTTTTGCGTGTGGAACACCAAACAAATTACTAAAAGAACAAATGACTTTCTGGCTGAATATTAATTTCTAGTGGCACAGCTTGCGGGTCAGAAGCAAGAGCAAACATAATTGCATTGGCAGCGGTTTCGGTACTCAGCATTTTTGACCTATCTACCTTCAAACTCACATTATCCCAAAACGGAGAATCCACCCCACCAAAATAGAATAGCGTAAACTTAATGCCGTAGCGTCGCAGCTCATCTGCCATGCACTTGCTAAAACCAACTACCCCAAACTTTGAAGCACAATAGGCCGTTCCCATCGCCATCGAATGCTTGCCCAAAATCCCGATGACATTGCAGATGTGACCGGATTTGCGGTCTTTCATCACATTTGCGGCTGCTTGAGATGTGTAAAAACTGCCTTTCAAGTTCAAGTCAAGCATCGCATCTAAATCAGCGGGTTCTAACTTGTTCCACTGCTTGAGAATTCCCGCACCGGCAGCGTTTACGAGGGCATCAATTTGCCCGAAATGCCCCGCAGCTTTCTGCATCAGCGTCTCGACTTGCGACAAATCGGTGATATCTGTCGGTACACACAGTACCTCTGTTGTCGAAATTTCGCTGGCTAAAGCGTCTAATTTGGTGCTGTCTCTGGCGGCGAGCACTAGCGTCGCACCCGCGTCGGCGAGTTTTCGGGCTACTGCTGAACCGATGCCGCCAGTCGCACCCACCACAACTACAACTTTGTCCTGCATATCCCTTTACATTTCTTTACGTCCAGATTGTATGATAACTCAAGTTATGGGAATTGGGCGAAGCGAAGCGGAGGGATGGGGAATGGGGCATGGGGCATGGGGCATGGGGAATTGGGAATTGGGAATTGGGAATTGGGAATGGGGAATTGGGAATGGGGAATTGGGAATTGGCAATTGGGAATTGGCAATTGGCAATTGGCAATTGGCAATTGGGCATGGAAAACAAATAACCAATAACCAATAACCAATAACCAATAACCAATAATTAATTTAGGGAAACTTGCCAACCTTTTTCGGTTTTTTTTAATTCGAGAGAAGTGCAGGATTGTAAAAATTTAGGAAACTTTCTACCGAGATTAAACTCTTTAATTATTTGGGTGATTTGTTTGCCGTATTGTTTGTGAAATTCGCTGCCAACATTTGAGAGAAATACAGAATTGTGAGGAGAGTTGTCGGTTAAGTCGCCAACTATTTTGACCAGAGCTTTTTCCAAATCTTCTAAGGAATTGATATCTGTCAAACTTGCTGATGCTGCTTGGTTGTGATTGAGATTTTCTTTGTTGAGTATTGGGGGTGGGGGCGATAATTTAACTTCAAAAAGAGTGACATAAGTTTGAGATGCTTCTGAGGGTTTGTGGAGAACGAAATCTGTGGGATATTTGAGAAATATATCCCTAGTTTTAGTACCTAAGGAATGATTGGCAACAACTTGATTGAGGACTAAGCCGTAATTTTCCCGATACAAAGCTGAAAGTGTAGAAATTTTTATCCACTGAGATGAGGTACGTTGTTGCTCTTTTTTAATTAATTCTTTTAGCTGAATAACTAATTGTTCTACAGGTGTAATTTCCGGTACTGTTACGAGGGAATAGGTTTCCATTTGTCCGGTTTTGCTGTTTAAAATTATGATTTTATCTATTTGCTTGCGGACTTGAAAGACGGTTAGTCCGTGGGCTTGCAGTGTGTTGCTGAGGTGGGTGAGGGCGCGATCGGACGAACAGACAAAAATCTCCTTGGCTGTGGGATAATGTACGAAAATTGAGGCGCCTACTGTTGCCATTTTCAAGTCGGCGCTGTCTTTGCCGGGGGGAACGTGAATCAGTTGATAGCCGCGCTGGTGAAATTCGGCATCTTTTTTGCCCATGCTGCGCCAGTTGGCAAAGGCTACTTTGATTTGGATGGGATAGTGAGAAATTCCTTCGAGGAATTTTTCGGTTTCGATGTTGAGTTGCAAGTTTTCGACATCTAGCAGCAAGATAGCAATGCCGACAGGAAGCGAATTTGTTTGGTGGGCGGTGGGAGTTGGAGGTTTTGCTGAAACTGAGTTTTGTGATTGGGCTGGTGGTGTTTGGGGTACGGCTAGCTGCTGAATTTTGGCAAATAATTTGCTGAATTGAGGTGAATTGATGAATTCGGGAACCAGCAGAATTTGGAGATATTTTTTTGCCGTCAGCAGCAGCAAATCTGTATCGCTGGCTACTTTAAAATTTTTTGTTAATTTTCCAATCAAAACTGACTGAAAAGCAGGTTTGGCCCAGGGGGTTTTCCTGTATTTTTCAGCTATCCATTCGGGATGCTTTTCCTGGATGGATATTAGTGTTTGAGCGATATAACGACTGATGGCGCTGACTGCGACTGATTCTTGAGTCGCCAGCAAGGGAGTTCGATCGGGCATGGCCCTCTACAATGCGGGATGGTGTCTCAATCTATCATAGTGTTAGTTTCTCGCTAGGAGCCGGACGATCGCCCGCCAAATTAAACCGGCGATAATTAAACCCAAGCCTGTCAACCAAATTTGCCTCTCCACCCAGAAAGCTAGAAACAGACATGAAGCCAAGCCCACCCAAGCCAACCATTGCGGGTAAAGCCTTTCGGCGGGGGACAGTTGTAGCGCGGCTGCGTTGGTGATAGCGTAGTAGATCAAAACGCTAAAGGCACTGAACGACCAAGTGGTTTTGACATCGCCGATGAGGATTAAAAGTGCGATCGTAATTTCGACAAACACGACAGCCACATAGGGAGTTGTCCCCGCAGGATTGAGACGCGCCAGGACTCTCGGCATATCCAACCGTCGCCCCATCGCCAGCCACACGCGCGACAAGCCTAAAATTAAGTTCAACAAGACTCCTAGCATGGCAGTAATGGCGCCGACGGCTAGCAGTTGGGAAACTCCGGGAATTGGAAAACTGCGGGCGATGACTTCCAAGGGTGCAGCAGTGGTTGCTGCTTGCAGGGACAATTTATCGGCTCCGCCCGCACCTGCAACAACTACCGCTACCGCCACGTAAAGCACCATTGTCAGCACTAAACTGAAAATTATGGCTTTGGGAATGGTTTTGCTCGGTTCCCGCACTTCCTCGCCCATGGTGGCGATGCGGCCGTAACCGGTGTAGGCGACAAACATCAGGGCCGTGGCGTGGAGGATGGAGCCGATCGCGCTATCGTTCTGTAGCGTCGGCATTTCCCACCTGACCTCTGGCAAACCCGCAGCAATAAAGACAGTCAGAGATAAAAGTGTAACTGAGACTATGGCAGTATTCGCGATATTCGATCGCCTGATGCCGGTCAAGACAATTAAAGTTAGGGCGGCCAGGGCAATTAATGCCGTTAGGATGAGATAAGTGCGATCGGCTACACCAAGTGCACTTAAAAAATACCCCGCAAAACCCAAAGCAGCAGTAGCAGCAGAAGCAGTTTTAGCTACCAGAAACATCCAGCCGGCAGTAAAACCCAGCCAAGGATTGAGATATTTGTAACCATATTCATAAGTACCGCCGCTAACAGGATGATTCGCCGCCAACTGAGCGCTGTTAAGACCATTGCAAACAGCAACTAAAGCAGCAACAGTCACAGCCCAAATCACTCCCGCCCCCGCAATTTCCGTAGCTATCCCGATACTTACAAATACTCCCGTGCCCACAATCGAGCCGAGGCCCATGAGAGTTGCACCGAAAACACCTAATTCTCGCTTTAACAGAGAGGGAGACATAATTACACTAGGGTTAGTTTAATACAAATATGTGCCTGGAGACACCATCATGCTTATTGTTCAGGACTTTCCTGCGGGGTTCGGAAACCGAGTTTCTTTCTGGATAGCTCGTTACCAAACTTAATAGTTATCTGTAAGCCTTGCGAACAATTTGGGTGGCTGCAAAACTTTTAAACGTCCTAATTCTTGGTATAAAATAGCTCATCATTCCAGCATTGTCGTGGTGATTTTACTTGGGAATCATGTAGGAAATCACCGTTGATCGCTTGTGGTGAACAAGATATTTTGTACTTAGCGTTTAGGATATGTAAAGATGTCCGACATCATAGTAACGGTTAACAGAATCATAATTTATGAAACTGACGGATTTTTTTGAACGGACTTACGTGGTGAATTTGCCAGAGCGCCAGGATCGCCGCCGTGACATTACCAAGGAACTTGCCAATGTGGGGATTTCCTTGGCAACTAATAGTGTTGAGATTTTCCCAGCGAGTCGTCCAGAGACGGCGGGTGAATTCCCTAGTATCGGAGCGTGGGGCTGCTTCCTGAGCCACTTGAGCATTTTGAAACACGCCAGACAGCAAAACTTGTCCAACGTTTTGGTCATGGAAGATGATTTAGCAATTTCTCCAACCCTAATCGCTCAGCAATCGGCGTTAATCGAACAACTGCAAGGGCAGGATTGGGGGATGGTCTACTTGGGGCATTATTTGACGGATAGTAATTTACCCAAGGTAGATCCGAATGGGCGATCGTCCGAAGCAACAGTGCTGTTAAAACCATACACTCGGGCGATTCAAACCACCCATTTCTATGGTGTAAACGGACAAATTCTCGATCGGCTGATAGCTTTTCTAGAACAAGTGCAACAGCGTCCCAGCGGACATCCCGATGGCGGGCCCATGCACGTAGACGGCGCCTATTGCACCTTCCGCGCTCAAAACCCAGATATCACGACGCTGATTGCAGAACCAAATTTAGGCTGGCAACGCAGTTCTCGCAGCGACATCAATGCGAGTGCCTGGTATGACTACGTACCCTTAGTCCGCGATGTGGCAAATGCCGCCCGTGGCGCTAAGGTTTGGTTGTCCAACAAGTAAATGGAGGTTTGAAAATCTAATTAAATTGCTCGACCAAGCTGGCCATTGGTTACTGTTGTGTTGGAGTAGCGAGGAGAAGTGAGAGCTTCAATAACATCAATTGTAGCTATTTACAGCTAGTTGAATATCCGCACAAGTACCGAGAAACCTGTTGTTTTTCGGGAGTGCTTCCAGAATAGGGGTATACTGCATCTCACTTTTGCAAAAAGTATTTTTTCTTTTAGTGTGAGTTCGCAAATGCTTGCCAGATAATAAAAGCAAGCGAAAAATTGCGAACTCGCACTATAAAATGCAAAACGGAAGCATCTCAGTTTTGCATTTATTATAGTGCTGTCCCCGCTCGCGTATTTTACAGTACGCGAGCGGGGACAGCACTATAATAAAAAATGCTTTTTACAAAAATGAGATGCTCCCATCCAAAACAGAGATGCTCCAATTTAAGTATCAACCGAAACGACCTTGAATGTAATCCCTCGTACTAGAATTACTGGCGGAAGTGAAAATCCGGCTTGTCGGCCCAAATTCCACCAAGCGGCCGATGCGACTTTCATCAGTATTAAAGAAAGCCGTATAATCAGAAACCCGAGCCGCCTGCTGCATATTGTGCGTTACAATCACCACAGTTAACTGTTCCCGCAGAGTTTGAAACAACTCCTCAATCTTCATAGTAGAAATCGGATCGAGAGCAGAACAAGGCTCATCCATCAGCAAAATTTTTGGTTTAACAGCCAAAGCGCGAGCAATACAAAGTCGCTGTTGCTGTCCGCCCGAAATTCCCTGAGCCGACTTCTTCAAATTATCTTTCACCTCATCCCAAAGCGCCGCACTTTTCAGCGCAGATTCCACAATTTCATCTAATTCTGCTTTACTTTTTCGACCAAAAATGCGGACTCCGTAAGCAATATTATCGTAAATGCTCAGCGGAAAAGGATTCGGTCTTTGAAACACCATCCCAATTTGGCGGCGCAAACTATTAATATTGACTTTCGGACTGTAAATATCCTGTCCAAAAAACTCAACCCTGCCTTTGATTTGAACTTTTCCCTCCAATTCGCCGATGCGGTTGAGAGCCTTCAAAAAAGTTGATTTTCCACAACCTGAAGGGCCGATAATCGCCGTCACTTGCGGGTGAGGGATATTCATCGATAGATTTTCGAGAACTTTATGAGTCCCGTAGTAAAAACTCAAGTCCTGAACCCGCAATGCTGGCATGGCATTGGGGTCAATTTCAGGAGTCGCATCTTCGAGGAATTGGTCGCTATATTTTTCAGCTTTTAAGTTACTTTTGGATTTCATTATTTGGAGTTTTTCTAGTGTGAGCAGTAGATTTTTAGTAGATGCAGAATATGGCCTGATGGCTTTATTTAGTTAGGTGTTCTATCTATGCACTTGTTTCGTAAATCACGGATATATTGATACATAAACCGCAGATTTAAGGCAGATAAACAGAGATAAACGCAGATATTTTGAAGAGAGGAAAGAGAATGAATGCAATCTTGTCTAACATTAATCCGTTAAATACATTACATCCCATACGGTTGCCGAACTTCCTTCTCAAGCAATTTACCGATTTTGCAAGCGTTTGCGAGTGACGGCACGAGAAGCTAAGCTGGTGAGCAAAACCATACCCAAAAGGACAGAAGCAGCAGTCCACGCCAATTCGTTCTGCTCCTTGTAAGGAGAGCTGGCGTAACTGTATATTAATACAGACATAGAAGGAGTCGGAGTTAGCAATGTTTGGGGAATTTCTTGGATTTTTGCCATGGTTTCTGCGCCGACGGGAGACTGAACTATCTCGCCCAATTTCTCAACTAAAGGAGGCCAAAATTGGCTGGACAAGGCAGTTACGATTAGCGGTGCAGTTTCGCCGGCGGCGCGGGAAGCTGCGAGTAAAATGCCTGTGGTAATAGTTGGAAGTGCTGAGGGAATAATAATCCGAAACATTGTTTGAAAGCGTCCGCCTCCCAAACCAGCAGAAGCGAGGCGGTAAGAAGCAGGCACTAATTTTAATGCTTGTTCTGTTGTCAGCGCTACAACCGGCAGCATGATAATCCCCAGCGCGAAACCGCCGGCCAATCCTGAGAATGACTTAGTTGTCACAACAATTAAAGCGTAAGCAAACACGCCGACAACAATTGACGGAACGCTACTTAGAATGACGGTGATAAAGCGGATAGTATTTGCTATAGCTTTATTGTCTCTGCCAAACTCTGACAGAAATATTCCGGTCATTACGCCGATTGGCACGCTCAATAATGTGGCAATTCCTACC
Organism: Microcoleus sp. PH2017_05_CCC_O_A; assembly: GCF_020738785.1. Taxonomy (NCBI): domain Bacteria; kingdom Bacillati; phylum Cyanobacteriota; class Cyanophyceae; order Oscillatoriales; family Microcoleaceae; genus Microcoleus; species Microcoleus sp. PH2017_05_CCC_O_A. The sequence goes on from NZ_JAEQCB010000021.1 coordinate 28,734, forward strand.
ATTAATGCTGTGCCGAGAATCGCATTGGCAAAGCCGTTGGGCTGGTCTTCAACTCCGACGGGTGCGGGTAGAGACACTAGCACTTCCCAACTCAAATGTGTCAGTCCCTCGCCCAAGATTTTGTACAAAATAGCGAACAAAGGCAGCAGAGCCAGACCTGTGAGAGAGAATGCTATAACTGTCATTCCCCGGCTGAACAAATTTCGGCTCAGCGACAGCGAATTGTTGATTTCTACATCTAGAATATTGTGGGACTTTTGTGTTTGAGTCATGGTTAATTCTTAGCTCCCTTAACGCCGATTAGCTGCACCAGCAATACTGCGACTGCGTTCACCAATAGGGTAATCACAAATAGAATTAGGGCTAAATACATTAAAGAGCCGATGTGCAGTTCTTCTTGAGCTTCCCGAAATTGACTTGCTAAAACAGCGGGGATTGAGTAGCCGGGAGCTAATATAGATTGGTTGATTTGAATCGAGTTGCCGATTACCATTGTGACTGCCATTGTTTCGCCTAATGCGCGTCCCAATGCCAAGATAGTAGCTCCGATAATTCCTGAACTTGCTGCTGGTAATAACAGCTTAAATATGGTTTCCCAGCGGGTAGCGCCCAGTGACATTGAAGCACTTCGCAAATCTACGGGAACCGACAGCAAGACATCGCGGCTGATGGCGGCGACTGTCGGCAAAATCATAATCGATAAAAGTATGCCGGCGGGCAGCATTCCCGGCCCAAAAGGTTCGCTGCTGAATAGGGGAAACCAGCTAAAATTGTTGAACAGCGACTGCTGTAAAGGCAGCAGGAAGGGAATTAAGACGAAGATGCCCCACAGGCCAACGATAACGCTGGGAATGGCTGAGATTAATTCAACCATGAATCCTAAGGGCGATCGCACCCAAGCCGGTAAAAAGTTCTCGCTGGTAACGATCGCGACTGCAAGTCCTAGAGGAATTGCTATGATAATGGCGATCGCAGAACTAACTACCGTACCGTAAATAAACGGCAGAGCCCCAAACTGCAACTCACCGATATCCCATTTGGGATTCCACAAAAACTCCAGTCCAAACTTGCTAATCGCCGGCCAAGCATCCTTAAAAATTATCTCGCTCATCCAGAAGAGCGTACCCGCTGTGGCTATAGCAAAAGCCCATACAAATCCTGTAAATCCCGATTCCAGCCACAAACCTTCACCCTTCGTATCAGTCAAGTCTACATGGGTGGTGATTCCAGCAGACTTCCGAGTCGATTTTTTCGGTTTCTTTGAAGAATTGGTCATACCCAAGTTATGGCGTAAACAGCGAAATCTTTGATTGATGAAATAGATAGCATAGTGCCTGCACCTTAATAAATGCAACGTATGAGTTTTGAGCCATACAATTAACTCAAAACTCATAACTCCCTGAAAATATTTTAATTAACCTTTAGCAACCACACTCTGATTCACTGCTTGAATCACCTTTTGAGCTGTAGCTTGCGGAATCGAGGTAAACTCTAATTGTTTGTTCAAACCTTGACCTGTAGTCATCACCCAATTAACCATCTTTTTAATAGCATCTGCTTTCGCAGCAGGATACTGTTTGTAGATTAACAACCAAGTCAAGCCAACAATCGGATATCCATCATTAGGATTTCCTTCAACCAAGCGGAAGTCTGCCGGGTATGTTTCCCCTGCTAAAGCTTTTTCGGCTTCTGCCAAGTTAGCATCTACAAATCTGCCAGCTTTATTTTGAATAAACGCTGTTTGCAGCTTGTTTTGTCGAGCAAAAGTATCTTGAACGTAGCCAATTGCACCGGGTGTTTGTTTCACCAAACCTGCTACGCCGGGGTTTCCTTGGCCGCTGAGGGGGCCACCGGGCCAACTCGGTTGAGCGGCACCCTTGATGCTGCTGCCAATAGCCTGCAAGTGGTTGCTAAAAATAAAGCTAGTACCGCTGCTGTCTGCCCGCACAACTACTCGAATGGCAGTATTTGGCAAATTTTTAGCTTGTCCAGAAATCCCTGCGATTTTCGCATCATTCCAGCGGGTAATTTTGCCTTCAAAGATGCCTTTCATGGCATCGGCACTCAGCCTGACATTGTTAACTCCGGGCAAGTTATAGACAACTGCAACCGCGCCGCCGGCTGTCGGAATTGCCATGACGCCACGGCTTACCTGAGAGATTTGTGCAGAAGTCATCAGCGCGTCGCTGCCTGCGAAATCCACAGTACCTGCAATTAATGCTTTGATACCAGCGCCGGATCCTGTACCTTCGTAGTTTACAGTAATTTGATTTGCGCTTCTCATCTGAGAGAAGTAGCGATCGTACAAAGGTTTAGGGAAAGTTGCTCCCGAACCGTTTAATGTTACCGCAGCTACAGCGGAAGTAATCAAACTTAGGGAAAATGTTGCTACTGCTAGGGTAACGATAAAGCCACGTCGCCAGCCTTTAGTGAAGAAAACCATAACTCCTCGTCCTTAAATAATTAGATAGCAGACTTTGCAAATCTATGACCTAGGATAGACTGAATTTCCCAGTAAAAACAGCTACTATAATAAGCTTGTTTTAAATTATGATTAAAGTTAGGTTAAGCTTTTTATGATTCAAAAATGAGAGCAATAACAATAATCTTTCCTTAATCTCTGGTTAACATTAGATTAAAAAGATTAGGAAGTAGCGTTAGCGAAGCCATGGAAGAGGATCCCTCTTCGATCGCCCTTATTATTTTCTTAACCTTAGGTGTCGATCGCAGTTCAATGTCACAAAATTTGAAATTTCGACCATCCTGGACGCAACTGGCATTCTGATACGGGTTAATTTTGAGGTACGTTGTTGCGCTTGGGCGCTCTTTTCTATATCAAAGAGCGCTGAAGCGCAACTACATACCTTTGGACAATTCCTGACGGGATAGCTACCGTTTGGGGACACCGTGCGTACTTTCCGCGCATTTGCGACTCGATCCCAAACAGCCCGACGGCCATCATAATAAATAAATAACGTTAACAAATCTTAAAAAAAATGGCTAGAGACTTGCGAGGCTTCCTCAAACTGCTAGAAGACAGAGGACAACTGCGCCGGATCAGCGCTTTAGTCGATTCCGACCTCGAAATTGCCGAAATTTCCAACCAAATGCTAGTCAAAGGCGGCCCCGGATTGCTGTTTGAGAACGTCAAAGGGGCAGAATTCCCCGTCGCCATTAACCTGTTGGGCACGGAAGAACGGGTTTGCTGGGCGATGAACATGGAAAAGCCGATCGAACTTGAAGAACTCGGCAAAAAATTAGGTATGCTACAACAGCCCAAACCGCCGAAAAAGATTTCCCAGGCGATCGAATTTGGCAAAGTGCTGTTCGACGTAGTGAAAGCCAAACCAGGCCGCGACTTCTTCCCAGCTTGTCAGCAAGTGGTATTTGAGGGAGAAGGCGTCGATTTGAACAAAATCCCGATGATTCGCCCCTATCCGGGAGATGCGGGCAAAATTATCACCCTCGGTTTGGTAATTACCAAGGATTGCGAAACCGGTACGCCGAATGTGGGCGTTTATCGGTTGCAGTTGCAGTCAAAAAACACGATGACTGTACACTGGTTATCTGTCCGTGGCGGGGCGCGGCACTTGCGGAAAGCTGCACAAGCTGGTAAAAAGTTGGAAGTTGCGATCGCCCTGGGAGTCGATCCTTTAATCATCCTCGCAGCAGCAACACCGATTCCTGTAGATTTATCCGAATGGTTATTTGCCGGACTTTACGGCGGTTCCGGCGTAAGTTTAGCGAAGTGCAAAACCGTAGATTTGGAAGTACCCGCAGACTCGGAAATCGTGTTAGAAGGAACGATTACACCGGGGGAAGTGTTACCCGACGGGCCTTTTGGCGACCACATGGGTTATTACGGCGGTGTGGAAGATTCGCCGCTGGTTCGCTTTAACTGCATGACGCACCGCAAAGATCCGATTTATTTAACGACATTTAGCGGGCGGCCACCGAAAGAAGAGGCTATGATGGCGATCGCGCTGAATCGCATTTACACTCCTATTTTGCGGCAACAAGTATCGGAAATTGTCGATTTCTTCCTACCAATGGAAGCGCTGAGTTATAAAGCTGCAATTATCTCGATCGATAAAGCTTATCCCGGTCAAGCGCGAAGAGCTGCTTTAGCATTTTGGAGTGCATTGCCGCAGTTTACTTACACCAAGTTTGTGATTGTTGTCGATAAAAGTATCAACATTCGCGACCCGCGTCAAGTAGTATGGGCAATTAGTTCTAAAGTCGATCCAGTTCGAGATGTATTTATCTTGCCGAATACGCCTTTTGACACGTTAGATTTTGCTAGTGAAAAACTTGGTTTGGGAGGCAGAATGGGGATTGATGCTACTACGAAGATGCCGCCAGAAACCGAGCACGAATGGGGTAAACCTTTGGAATCCGATCCGGATATGGCGGCGATGGTTCAGCGGCGTTGGGCTGAGTATGGTTTGGCTGATTTGAATTTGGGTGAAGTCGATCCGAATTTGTTTGGATATGAGATGAAGTAGGGAAACGGCAATGCCGTATCCGGCGCGGGGAGAAGGGGAGAGTGAGAATTTCTCCCTTTTTTTCTGGAATTTGATAAACTGGAATTACACAAAGCGTATATGTCATGCTGAGTAAAACGCCAAGAATTAAAGAGGAGGAGGCATGAGCAAATTAATATGCACGTAATTACCCGCAAACGGCTTAATGAGTTTGCTAAACTTCATCCAGATACACAAAATGCCTTGGTTCAGTGGTACAAACTTGTCAAACAAAATGAATTTGCGACCTTCGTTGAACTCCGCGAACTATTTCCGTCTGCCGATCGAGTAGGGAAATTAACTGTATTCAACCTAGGAGGAAATAAAGTTCGACTCATTGCTGCTATTCATTACAATCGGAACAAAGTCTACATTCGGGCTGTATTAACTCATGCAGAATATGATGAAGAGAGGTGGAAAGAATGATGCAAAATCTTGATATCGATCGAACAATTGCTGCTTGGTCATCTATTGCTAAAACGGTTTTTGTCCCTTGCACGGAAGAAGAATACGAGCATTTAGTCGAGCTTCTAGATAGTCTAATCGATCGAATCGGCGAGGATGAAAGCCATCCCCTTGCTTCGATGATGGACGTTATTAGTGTCTTAATTGAAAACTATGAAGCTGAACATATTCCTGAGTTAGAAGAGGTTGCGTAACCTACTATTTCACATGGACTTATGCACTCCGACAAAGAAACCGGGTTTTTACCGAGTCTTTGCACTGTCGCGAATTAGTCTCGTAAAAACCCGGTTTCTGGGTTCCTATGCGTAAGTTATATTATATTCTAAAGTTTGTGTCACAATTGAGGAACGATCGATTAATCCTACTGACGAACAAGCCCAAGCCTGTCTGCGCGTCTGCCAGATGTTCTCTAGCTACTACCGAGATATTCAACTATTCCGTTTTAATGCTCGAACCAGAGAAGTATATATTTTCGTAAGTGATGAGCTGCAAGTAATCGTATCTAGTAATGGATTTTGGAGGTTTTTGGATGAAACCGAACTTTGATGAAATGAGCAGATCCGAATTAAAAGCTTATGTCCTATCGCATCGGGATGATGATGAAGCGATTCGGATATTTTTTGGTCGTCGCAATCCCCCAGATTCAAAAGCGACATGGTACGGGCCGATGACTACTCCTGAAGGTTTACCCATTGAAGAAAATATTCGCATCGCTGAGGAAGCAATTAAGCAAAGAGTTGAAATCGATCGCGAAAAACAACAACAACGGGAAAAAGCACAGGAATATCGATTACGCCAAACATTAGAACGGGAAATTGAGGCTAAACTTCGATCGCAAATTGAATTAGAAGTGGAACAGAAGTTGCAGGAAAACTTAGAAAAAGAAATTGAGGCTCTGATAAGTGCGATCGCCCAATTTTTAGCATCAACTAGCGGGTTTTCATCAAGATTGGCAGGGTCGATTCCCTGCGGGATAGCTACGCTTCACGCACTTTTGGCAATTCGTGCCGGAATTGAGGATTTTGGAGATTTTGAGGATTTGCGGAATTAAGTGCGATCGACACTTACGCGTTGCGGCAGAGAAACCGGGTTTTTTCTGAGTCTTTGCACTGCGGCGAATATGCTGGAAAAAACCCGGTTTCTGGGAATGAGGGCGATCGAATAGGTTTATATTAGGTAAGTAATCTTTTTAGGTAATGCTATGTACGCGGTCAAAATTCAAAAAGTTGGAGAGTCTTTAGTCATAACTCTGCCTGAAGAAGTATTGCAACAACTCAAAATCGGTGAGGGAGATAATCTTTTCCTCACAGAAACTCCTGATGGAATTCAACTCACTACCTGCAATCCTCAAATCGATAAAGCAATGAAAGCTTATAGGAAAGTCAGCGAAAAGTATAAAAATGCGCTGCGGGAACTTGCTAAATGAGCGAACCATTTTGGATGGGAGAAGAAATAGCAACAATCATTCATGCAGATCAAATTGCTCAGCATGGGGGTAGTCCGGGAATTAGAGATGACAATCTTCTCTCAGCTAGTTTAGCCAGACCGAGGCATCTATTTGGCTATGGTGAACCGACTTTGTTTGATTTAGCAGCAGCCTATGGCTATGGCTTGACAAAGAATCACCCCTTTATTGACGGAAATAAAAGAACAGCGTTTGCTGTGATGGCAACTTTCCTGGAAGTAAATGGATATTCTCTTGAGGTTCCTGAGATGGAAGTTGTGGGTATAATGGAACGCTTAGCATCTGATGGGGAAACCCAGGATACGTTAGCGAAGTGGTTGGAAGAAAATTCTGTTCAGTCTGTTGATTGAATTATATTGCAAGTTACGGTCTTCCCATAGCAAGTTTTTATAGGGAATACCTGTTCTTTTGGAGACTTCTGTCAGATTCCAACCCTTTTCTTGAGCAAATTCCCGAACTCGCAGCCTAATTCGTCCCATATTCCCGCTGACAAATCAGTTTATTCCTCCAAAATCTCAACCAAATCTTCGATCGCAATATCGAACGCACGGGCCAATTTGTTCAAAGCCGTATAATCGACAGTTGCCAACTTGGGAGAATGGGCATAACTTCTAACGGTACTGTAAGGAATGCCCGATCGCTCAGAAACCTCTTTAAGCGTCCAACCCTTCTCTTGGGCTAGTTCTCGAACCCGCAACCGAATTAACCCCATTTTCCCGCTAACAAATCAGTTTAATATTCCAAAATTTCTACTAAATCCTCGATCGGAATCTCAAATACACGGACTAATTTGTCCAATGCCGTGTAGTCTACAGTTGCCATACCCGGAGAACTGGCATAGGTGGCGATCGTAGTATATGGAATGCCTGTTCTGTTGGAGACTTCCCTGAGAGTCCAACCCCTTTCTTGAGCAAGTTCTCGAACTCGCAGTCTAATTCGTCCCATTTGGCCCTTGACAATTACGAGTAGTCGTAATTGTATGAATATACAGTCAATAGCGATCGCCCTCAGACCTGATAAATCAAGAGCGATCGCCTTTCATTCACCACCCACAAAAGTGGGAAGGATACTCCTATGATACCAAAACAACCGACATATCGCGATCGACTTCAACCTTGGCATCTAATTCGCCACCTCCCCAAGTGTCAGCGGTTAACAGTCGCCCGCTTCGCCCGTCGCCGCGATGCCGAATCTTACCTAAACGCACTGCGCCGCTTAATGCCCGCAGTCCCGCATACAATTGTTTTCGTGAATGCGGTGTCTGTGTTAGATGAAAACAGCGTGCCAATTCCGATGCAATTGCCGATCGAAGTTTAATGCGATCGAACTGATATCTTGCATTTGTTGCCAGATTCCGGTGGGGGTTTAAACCCCCGACGGACTGTTGAAATAAGTGCAAAATGTGCGATCGACAAATTAGTTTACTGTTCCAGAATTTCGACTAAATTGTCGATCGCAAATTCAAACCCACGAGCCATCTTGTCCAAAGCCGTATAATCTACAGTTGCCATACCCTGAGAATTCCCAGGAAAAAAGTCAGCATTTGAAATTACTGCACTTAGACGCGCCATAGCCACTCACTTATCAATAAGTTCCCAAAGCCGCGTATCGTAAGTCACCTCAGAATTAAGAAAAACAGGCTTTAACTTGTATTTGTATTCTTTTTTAAGCCTCTCTTGGAGTTCCTTACTAGGAAGAAATGCAAACAAATTGCTGTAATTTTTAGGACGCTGAGCAAGCTTAAGTCGATCTCCCCACAGAATTTTCACTTTCGGATCCAGCCGACGGCTCAAAGGAATGAGTTCACCGATCGGAGTATCAGTAATCAACAGCGGAGAATTGGCTTGATTTACGATGCGGGCTATAGGAATAGTGAATTTGCCTTGATCCAGACCTTTATTCCACCAAACTTCTGCTTGAGAACTCAGGGTGCAAGACAGGACTCCAGCCGAAAACACTCCTATTGCAACCAACTGCCAAAACTTCTGCCGCCAGGTATTAACAGTAGAAGAAGTAATTTTCGCAGTCAGCAAATAAGCCACAGCCAACTGCAAACCCAGATAAGTAGGAATTAGATATCGAGCGTAGCCTGAGAGCCGCCGTCCACCTAAAATTAAATCTCCCATCATCAGAGGCACGGATGTAAAAATAATCAAAGCCAAGATGAAAGCGTAAATCGGTTGGGAAGTGTGGCGGCAGACAAAATAAATCGAATATCCCACTAAAAGTAATAAAAATAAAATCACAGGAATCGCAGGGAGCATCTTTTTGAATGAGCTCATCGCATCAATATTTATATCAAAAAAAATCCTGCTACTATTCCCGATCCACCTTGCCATTAAAGATGTCAACGCTATTTTAGGTTCTGGTTGCAGCAGGCTTGGATTAGCGTGCAGAGGTCGGCAATAAATGATTGTCAAATACCAGATTAAACCTGCGATTAGCGTGACTGCAAAGGCGATAGCATAAGAAAAAGTGGTTTTACTCAATCTCACTTTTTCAATTATAAGTAGATAGATTCCATGTGCTATCAAAACAAGTAAACCATAAAGATGAGTGTAAATGCTGACTACTGTAATTGCTGTATAAATTCCCCATTGCAGGTTAGTTTTAAGTCGCATAGCCCGCAGCAAAACCGCACTGGATAGTAAAGTTAACACAGTCAACAAAGAATAGGGTCGTGCTTCCTGAGCGTACAGCACGTGGATGGGCGAAACCGATATCAATGCCATTGCTACCCATCCCACCATCGGAGACTCAAACAATTCCAGGCAGAGCCAATAAGCGCAGGGAAACTGTAGTAAACTGATCGCAGCAGGCAAGCTTCTCATGGCTGTAACGCTAGTTCCAAACAATTTAGCCCAAAATCGCGCTATCAGAAAATAGAGTGGTGGCAGTTGACCTTCTTCTGCTGCTAAACCCTTAATAGTATCGATTTCGTTATTTTTATTATTAATGCTCTGATATTTCAGTAAATCTTGGCTAGTGACTGCTGGCCCATTGAATACTTGCTCCTGAACAGATTTCCCTGAGTAGCCAGACACTCGCAAGGAAGTGTAAGTTTCATCAAACCAGTAGAATTTGCGATCGATATTGACAACTCTAAAAAATATGCCCATCACCAACAGCACAAAAAGTAAAAACCGCAGCCCAGTTACAGGTAGTCGCCAATTATTACGATTCATTAAATATCTCCTTGAACAGGACTTAGGCACAGCCCCTACATATAGGGTGAAATAAGGGGCAATCCGCTGTCGTTGACTTACACCTGGCTATGGTGCGTAAGTGCTACTGGAAGCTATTCGCGCATTATTGCATTATCCTAGTCTGCAATAAAAAATCATGCAACCTCTATGGACTAGAGATGCTATGCCAATTGCAGAAAATATTTACATAAGTCAGGAAGCTAGTCGCCCAAAAGCTGAATGAGATAGAGAAAAATTAAAAATTAAATAGTTAACCGAAAAAGTTTTGGTTAAAGAGAGGGAAGGGTGCATCTGGTTTTTGAAGCCTGAAGAAGCATGACCGCATATAAGTTATTAGTTATAATCCCATATTGACTGCGGTCATGCTTCGCCCCTACGGATATATTCGCTTGCATTGAGATGCACCCAGAGGGAAGAGGGAAAATGTGTTGATTCTGAATAAAACAATATCAATTTAGTTGAAGAATCGCAGATTGAACAGTTATCTTGAGCAAATTATATAACTGGCAACGGAATTAATTCCAGGTTGCCACCTAAAAATTAGTTTACTGTTCTAATATCTCAACCAAATCCTCGATCGCAATATCGAACACCCGAGCCATCTTATCCAAGGCTGTATAGTCTACAATTGCCATACCTGGAGAATTGGCATAGGTGACGATCGTGGTATAGGGAATACCTGTTCTTTTGGAGACTTCTGTCAGATTCAAACCCCAGGCGGACTGTGGCAATAAATGCAAAATGTGCGATCGCCCTAATTGTTCCAAAAAAGCTTGCTAAACTATAAATAGACTTAAGTCAAGGAGTCAAATCAATGCCATCTCCCTTTCCCGGTATGGATCCGTATTTAGAGCATCCAGAACTCTGGCCTGCCCTACACCACTGGCTAATTATTGAAATTGCCAGATTGTTATCTCCACAACTACGTCCTAAGTATTTAGTGTCTGTAGAAGTGAGAATGTATGAAACCGCTGACGACAATTTATCAATTGGCATTCCTGATGTAAACGTAATTCAGCCAAGAACCACAACCGAATTAATAACATCAAACGTAGCCGTTGCAGATCCACCAACACAACCATTAACAGTGAATATTCCCATGCCATACCAGGTTCGGGAAGGCTATTTAGAAATTAGAGAAAGGGGAAACCAAGAATTAATCACCCTCATTGAAATTCTCTCGCCTAGCAATAAACGCACAGGAAAAGGACGACAAATGTACGAAAAAAAGCGAGAAGAGATTTTAGGTAGCCGCACTCATTTAATTGAAATAGATTTATTGCGGCGCGGTGAAAAAATGCCAGTTATTGGTAATGACATTGAAAGTCACTATAGCGTTTTGGTGTGTCGGGGAAATCGCCGCCCCAGAGCAGATTTGTACGCTTTTAACGTGCAGAACCCGATGCCAGCTTTTCCTTTGCCACTGCGATCGGGTGATACGGAACCTGTAATCAATTTACAGGAGTTATTCACTGAAATTTACGACGTAGCAAGTTACGATCTCAAGATAGATTATCGTAACTGGGAAGTCATACCAGCGCTGTCAGAGGCTGATACAATTTGGGCTGACGCTTGGTTGCGCGATCGAGGATTGCGATGAATGTCATTGCGAGTCCTTGAATATCATTGCGAGTCCTTGAATGTCATTGCGAGCTCTTAGCGAAGCAATCGCAGAGCCCAAAGATTGCTTCGCTAAGACGCTCGCAATGACAACATATTTTCAAGAACAATGACACCATATTCTAATGACACCATATTCTAAAATTGCTCGATCGCTAAACATCTTGGCTTTGCATCAACCGCTGCTTCAAACGCGCCGGATCTCCCCGATCGACAACCTGGCCTTTTTCCAACAAAAAAGCCCCATCACAATAATTCAACTCATCCAAACGGTGAGTCACCCACAAAGCCGTAATCCCGCGATTTTTCACCAACCGCTGCACCGCCGCCACCAAATCCAACTGAGAATCAGGATCTAACAAAGCCGTAGGTTCATCCAACAGCAAAATTTCGCAATGACGGGCGATCGCCCCAGCCAAAGCAATCCGCTGCTTCTGGCCCCCACTCAAAGCATAAATCGGCCGCCGTTGTAAATCCAGCAAATTCACCGCCTCCAGAGCCTCAGCCACCCTCTGGCGCACCTGAAGATTAGAAAGCCTTTCCTCAACCAAACCAAAAGCCACATCCGCACCCACCGTCGGCATTACCAACTGGTGATCGGGATTTTGGAACACAAAACCCACGCGCCCGCCCAGATCAATTTCGCCCGATTGGGGGTGCAGCAGCCCAGCCATCAGCCTCAGCAGCGTAGATTTGCCGCTACCGTTAGTACCCAAAAGCATCCAAAACTCACCCTTGGGTACATCCAGAGAGCAACCTTGCAAAACTCGATCGCCCGACGGCCAGCAAAAACCCAAATCCCGCACAGCAACCGCTGACTGGCTCATATCGGCGCCCACACCCCCAGCCCTCATTCTGCCAAAGTCATCGAAACAAAACCCGGTGCTCTTCCCGTAGAAGCACTTCCCGATTTCTGAGAAATCACCACCCCAGAAATCTCGCTGCTGAGAACAGCTACCTTTTTCTCAGTATTTTTCTCACAAGTAAGTTCCAAAATTTGCGGTTGGGAGTTACGCATTGCCTCTAAAACCTGCTGGTAAACAGCCTCAGCGTCCTCCACCGATTTCCGCTGCACCGACAGCGAGACGGGCGTGTTCTTCACAATCATGTCAATGCTGAACATATAGTCTTAAAAACCTAAGTTTGGAACTCTACCCTCAGTATATATATAGGACAGGACTTAGGACAGGACTTACGCATCAAGACTCAAAAAACCCGGTTTTTTACTTTTCCGACGGGCTGTAACAAAGTATTGCGGTAAAAAACATCGCTTGCTGTAAGGGCGCTGTCCCCGTGCCGGCAAGGATTCCGGGTTTATTCGAGAACTTAGAGGACTTCCCGAACCAGTCAAGATCCCGAACTTCTTGAAGAAATGCTTGCCATTGTAAAGAATTACCCCTATAATCTTAAATACGGTAAAGAAAAGTAAACTCTGTTCATAATTCAACCCATTTTCTGTTAAGCAGATCAACATTTGGGCAATAATGACTAGAGACAAATCCGTCGTAATTATATCTATTTGGAGATTAGCGTAATGACAATCGCAGTCGGACGCGCCGAGAACGAAAGAGGCATCTTTGATGTACTCGACGACTGGCTCAAGCGCGATCGTTTCGTCTTCGTAGGCTGGTCTGGCATCCTGCTATTCCCCTGCGCTTACATGGCAATCGGTGGCTGGTTAACCGGCACCACCTTCGTTACCTCTTGGTACACCCACGGTTTGGCAAGTTCCTACCTCGAAGGAGCCAACTTCCTCACCGTAGCAGTCTCCACCCCAGCCAACAGCCTCGGACACTCCCTGCTGTTCCTGTGGGGCCCCGAAGCACAGTGGGACTTCACCCGCTGGTTCCAACTCGGTGGC